>CAMPCZ010000035.1 GCA_946648015.1 uncultured Clostridia bacterium | reverse complement strand
CCCGACGCATGGGCGTCCACCTTGTCGGCCAATACCACTTTGGCCAAACGACCTTGGGTAGCGATGTCCAACAGCTCGTCGTCGCCGACGATGCCGACGTGAATATGATCTACCACCTCAAAACCTGCCTCTTTGCGCATATTTTGTATTTTGCTGATGAGCTCGCGCTCGATGCCTTCTTGCACCAATTCGGGGGTGATATTGGTATCCAACACGACCGTAATGCGGTCGTCACTCTCGGCAACGTAGCCGGCCTTGGAGGAAGTGTTGATGAGCAGATCTTCTTCGCTGAGTTCGATAGCAACGCCGTCGTATTCGCAACGGAAAACGTTGCCGTGTTGCACGGCCTTGACCAACTCGCGCCCGGCTGTGGCAAGGAACGCCCGCACTTTGCCCAAGTTTTTGCCATACTTGGGGCCGAGTGTTTTGAGTTGCGGCTTGATTTCGTAGGTAACCAGGTCGTTATCCTCGTTCAGTAGCACCACGTCTTTGACGTTGAGTTCGTCAGCGGCAATATCCAACATACCATCGTTTTGCAAACGATATACGCTGGATAGATAGATGGTGGACAAAGGTTGACGATTCTTGATATTAGATTTGTTGCGGCAGGCGCGACCCAACAATACGGCGTCGGCAACGAATGCCATATCCTCTTCCAACGCCTTGTCGATGTAGGCGGTATCGGCTTTGGGATAGGTGGTAAGATGTACGCTGATGGGTGCTGCGCTATCGAAATTGCACACCAAGTTGCGATAGATGCTCTCGGCCATAAAGGGAGTGAAGGGCGCCAACAATTTGGACAAAGTGACCAACACGTGATAGAGCGTGCAATAGGCGGCCTCTTTGTCCGCGGTCATTTCTTTGCCCCAGAAACGATCGCGCGAGCGGCGCACGTACCAGTTGCTGAGACTGTCCACAAAGTCCTGTATGGCACGGCTGGACTCGGTGATCTTATAATTATCGAGATCATCATCCACCTCTTGCACAAGGCTATTAAGTCCCGACAAGATCCAACGGTCGATTTGCGTCAACTTGCATTGCTTGAGATCATGCTTCGTGGGGTCGAAACCGTCGATGTCGGCATACAAAACGAAGAACGCGTAGGTATTCCACAACGTGCCCATAAACTTGCGCTGTGACTCGTTGACGTTGTCGGGATGGAAGCGCGAAGGCAGCCAGGGCGAGCTGGCGGTGTAGAAATACCAGCGCACGGCGTCGGCGCCTTGTTTATCGAGCACAGACCACGGGTCGATGACGTTGCCTTTGTGCTTGCTCATCTTGATGCCGTCTTTGTCGCATACGTGCCCCAAAACGATACAGTTCTTGAAGGGCGCACGATCAAACAATAAGGTAGAAATGGCCTCGAGAGTGTAGAACCAGCCGCGCGTTTGATCCACCGCTTCCGAAATAAAATCGGTGGGGAACGTTTTGGCGAATTTGTCTTGATTCTCAAACGGATAGTGCAGTTGAGCAAAGGGCATCGAACCACTGTCAAACCAGCAATCCATCACCTCTTTGACGCGACGCATCGTACCGCCGCACTCGCATTGCCAACTGACGGCGTCGATATAGGGGCGGTGTAACTCCACGTCTTTTTCCAAACCGCCCAAGCGGCGCAATTCGGCGCGAGATCCGATCACGTGCTTTTGACCGCATTTGTCGCAAACCCACACCGGCAGCGGTGTGCCCCAATAACGCTCGCGCGATACGGCCCAATCTATGGCATTCTCCAAAAAATTGCCCATACGGCCCGAACCGATGGTGGGTGGCATCCAGTTGACCGAATTGTTGTTGGCCACCAACTTGTCGCGGACTTCGCTCATACGAATGAACCAACCGCTACGCGCATAGTAGATGAGCGGGGTGTCGCAACGCCAGCAGAACGGATAGCTGTGTTTGTACATGGCGTCCTTGAACAATTTGCCCGAGGATCGCAGATCACGAATGATCAATTTGTCGGCGTCCTTGACGAAAATGCCTTGATAGTCGACGACGTCGGCGCTAAGGCGACCGGTCTCGTCTACGAATTTGACAAAAGGCAAGTTGTATTTGACACCCACTTTGCTGTCGTCCTCGCCGAATGCGGGGGCAATATGCACGATGCCGGTACCGTCGGTGGTTGTAACGTAGTCGGCATTGGTGACAAAGAAGGCTTTTTCGCTACCTTTGTAGTATGGATAAAGAGGCTCGTATTCCGTCCCCTCATAGTCTTTGCCTTTGTGACGATCGACTATGGTGTAGGTACCCTCGGCAAACAAAGCGGGCACCAAGGCTTCCGCCAAAACGTATTGCGCTTCGTCTGTGCGAATGCGCACGTAGTCGATATCGGCATTCATACACAAAGCCACGTTGGAAGGCAACGTCCAAGGCGTAGTAGTCCAGGCAAGGAAATAGGCGTTGTCTTCGCCCTTGATGGCAAAGCGCACGTAAACGGAGCGCTCCTCCACGTCCTTGTAGCCCTGCGCCACCTCGTGCGAACTGATGGCAGTGCCGCAACGGGGGCAGTACGGCACGATTTTGTGCCCTTTGTACAGCATACCCTTGGCGTCTATTTGTTTGACGGCCCACCACACCGACTCGATATAGTTGTCGTCGTAGGTAACGTAGGGATTTTCCATATCGGCCCAATACCCTACGCGCTCGCTCATACGCTCCCACTCGCTCTTATATTTCCAAACGCTCTCTTTGCATTGCTTGATAAAAGGCTCGATGCCGTAGCGCTCGATTTCTTGCTTGCCGTCTATGCCAAGCAATTTCTCTACCTCCAATTCCACTGGCAAACCGTGGGTGTCCCAGCCGGCTTTGCGCTCTACGTGGTAGCCCTTCATGGTGCGATAGCGCGGAATAATATCCTTCATGACGCGGGTCAAAATATGGCCGATATGCGGTTTGCCGTTGGCCGTGGGTGGGCCGTCGTAGAAACCGTACTCGGGTTTACCCTCGTTTTGGGTTACGCTCTTTTTGAAGATATCGTTTTGCTTCCAAAATTCGATGATTTCTTTTTCGCGCGAGCAAAAGTCGAGCGAAGTATCCACTTTGTCGTACATAGTCAACTCCAATGTAATAGAATATGTATATAATATATCTTTTGTCGGTTGAAGTCAAGTATTGTTTAGGCTTGTCCGATACCTTTCTCTTGCAAAAACAGTTCGTACAGAGCGTGGGCCATATCTACGGCGCTATCATTGGGCACGGCAATATGCTTGGCTCGACAAGCCTTGGCGAAAGAAAGGGTCTCCTTGCCCTTTTTGAGCAAACCGTCGGCGTCGTTCCACTCGCAAGAAAACGCATAGCGCAAAGCCTTGGCTATGTCCACCAAATACTTTTGCGTTTGTTCCAACTGAAAACATACGACCGTTGCACCCTCGCAAAATTTGATGATATCGGGCACAACGTCGCTAATGCGCGGCGCTGTGGCAACGGCCGTCTTGATATCGGCGTCTATCTGCAACAAATCGCCTGCATAAATATAGGTATGGTACAGGCTATAGGGTTTGCCTTTGTCGGTGCGAATGGCTGCCAATTCATACGGTATAATTTTGTCCTTTGCCGTGGATCGCAAATACAAGAAAACGTGCTCGCCTGCCAGCCTTTTTTGACTGACGACGCCCTCACCCTCCAGCCCCAACGTCAACTGCATGGGACGTATCTCCTCGGCCACGGCCACGGGCTCGATGCGATAGGCGTCGGGCACAGGCAAAGGTTTGAGTATCTCGTCGAGTTTTTGCTTGTCTATCGTGCAACTGTACACCGTTTTGGCAAAAACGTTAAAACTTTGGGTGCGCTCGTTGAAAAACACGCGGCCGCGCACCATAAACTGCCCTTGCGTAATGGTGGCCAGTGGGCACTTTTCGTCGTTGGTATTGAAAAGAACGCGTATATTGTCTGTGCCGTCGTTGAGGGTAAACGTATAGTGATATTTGTAAAATCTGCGCTGTTTTTCGCCCTCGCGCGGCGCCTCGGGCTCGTATACCTTTTGGCGCATATCGCTCATATCGCCGCAAACCGCCGTGCGTTCGGCCTCTTGCCGAACATAGCTGAGCATAGTAGGCATACGGCTATAATCGCTCTTGACACCGCACAAATATTTGATATTATCTACAGGAACGGCGGTAAAGGTGCGCCCTCTATCCACAGCCTCGCTCTCCTCTACCACCACGTCTGTGAGTTCCACCTTGACGTCGGCAGGCATAATAAAGGCGTCGGCCAAATCCTCCTTGAGATCTTCGACGAAATGTCGTTCCGTCGCATATTGCAATATGTATTGAGGCATATATACCCTGCATTCTATCATATTGCCGGTAACCTCGACGTCGATGGTATCCGCCACTATGTTTGCGGCAACGAAGGGATAGTTGACGGATATATACTCTACCACGCGGCGATGCACCAAGTCGGCGCTGACCAATAGCCTCTCGAAAAAGAAATTAAAGCGATACCCCGGCACTATCTCCCCGAAAAACTCGCGCAGTCGTTTGATGACGGCATTGTCGAAGTGGTCGTACTTATCCTCGCGCACGTAGAGATAGGCGTTGGCAACCTTGCTCTCGGTATTGACGTCTATATTCTTGACGCGCAGATAATCGTATTCGCCGTCGGTGTAGTCATAAAATAGGCGTGAAAACTTATCCACGGCAAGCCTCCTCGATAAGGCGTAGTAGCGTCGGCAACACCTCGTCGTTGTCTACGGTGGCCACGCGTATGCCCTTGGCAAACACCACCGAACGATCCTTGCCGCCCGCCACGCCCAAGTCGGCCGAGGCGCCCTCGCCCAAGCCGTTGACAACGCAGCCCATGACGGCGACGGTAAGCGGTCGCCGAATATCTTTGGTCAATTCGCGGAGTTTGGACGCCACCGCCATTACGTCGTAGGTAGTACGGCCGCAAGTGGGGCATGCTATGATATTGACGTAGTCGCGCCGAATGCCTATGGCTCGCAAAAGACGTATGCCCGCTTCCACCTCGCGCACGGGGTCGTCGGTAAGACTGACTCGTAGCGTATCGCCGATGTCCTCCAGCAACAATCCTCCCATGCAGGCATAACTCTTGGCCAAAGCGTCTTCGCCGATACCTGCCTCCGTGACGCCAATGTGCAAAGGATAATCGCACCTGTCATGCAACAAGCGATAGGCACTGTAAGTGTCGGCCACCGACGAAGATTTGACGGATATGCAAATGTCTGAAAGACCCCATGCCTCGAGCATGGCGGCTTGGCGCAACGCACTATGCACCATCTTTTCGGGTATGGTCTGTCCCTCTGCATCGGCGGAAAGCGAACCGGCATTGACGCCTATACGTATGCCTATGCCGTGGCACAAACAGGCCTCCGCTACTTGCCGCACCGCAATTTCATCTGCCAAATTGCCTGGATTGATGCGAATTTTGGCGGCGCCGGCCTCTACCGCAGCCAGTGCCAAGCGGTGGTCGTAGTGTATATCGGCCACAATGGGCACCTTGCTCTCGCGACAAAGCCGCGCAAACGACGCAACCGCCGCCTGCTCGTTGAGCGTAACGCGCACGATGTCGCACCCCGCGTCGGCAAGGCGCTCTACTTGGGCAAAAGTGGCGTCAAAATCGGCCGTGCGGGTATTGGTCATACTCTGCACGGTGATGGGGTGGCCGCCGCCAAGAGGTACGTTTTTCACATTAAACCATCTGGTCATATCAAAACAGTTTGGCGATCATGCCAAGGTTGAGTATATCGAAAAGGATCGTCAAGCCAAACAACACGATGATGCCCACCGTGTGTATGATAGCCTCCACCTTGCGCGGGATAGGCTTGCCGCGTATCCATTCGATGACGGTAAACACAACGCGCGAGCCGTCCAGAGCGGGCAAAGGCAAAATATTCATAATGGCGATGTTGGCGCTCATCATGCCCAACAGCAACAATATGGCGCGAAAACCGCCTGTGGAAATGCTGCTGGCTATGATACCCACCGTGGTGATAGGCCCGCCCAAATTGCCCTTGACGGACACCAAACCCGTGAACAAGCCGCCTATGGTTTGGAACAAAAATACCACCACTTGCACGCAATATACAACGGCGTAGGCAAATGCGCGCCATACGTTGGTGCGATAGCTGGCATAGGCCGTCATAATGCCCATACCGCGATAGGTAGTTGTGTTTCCATCTTCGTCTGTGGTGTAGTATTGCCCCAGCACGGCTTTGACTTTAATTGTTTGTCCACGACGAAACACCACGTTTTTGCCGACCGAGGACTGCTGATAATCACGATAAACGGTAAGCTCCACCTCGCCGTCGGGCATATCCGCCAAAATGCCGGCAATATTGCTATCTACCAGCGTATATACTTTTTTGCCGGCTACTTCGTAAATAATATCTCCTTCTTGCAAGGTATACGTTTGTCCCTCCTCTACCGGCGTGTTGAGCGCGGTAACGACAGGCAACGTGTAGCCGTATACAGAAAAGGCTATGGTCAGCACCAAAAAAGCAGAAATAAAGTTGAAAGTAACGCCCGCTATCAATACGAGTATGCGCTTCCATGGCGCTTGCGCATTGAACGCTCCCTCGACGGTGCTGTCGGCGTCCTCTCCCTCGAAAGCGCAAAAACCGCCCAAGGGAATGAGGCGAATGGAAAACAACTCTCCGTTTTTCTTTTTATGTTTGAAAATGGCCGGGCCAAACCCTATGGAAAACTCGTTGATCTTGAATTTGAGAGCCTTGCCGACCGAATAGTGCCCAAACTCGTGCACCACTATCATCACCATTAGGGTGAGCAGTGCTACGAGAATATAGCCTATTGTGGTAAACACGGACTTGGCGTCCGCCAGCATCATAGTGAGCATATACCTTCCTTTGCAATGCGGCGTGCGTCGCGATCGACCAATTCGATATCGATAATGTCGCGCGCGTTACCCTCGAAACGAGAGGCCGTATGCGTTAGTATTGTATGAATCTTGCCATAGGCGATATGCCCGGCAAGAAAGGCCTCGACGGCCACTTCGTCGGCGGCATTGACGGCGGTAGACGCATTGGAGCCGCGCTTGGCGGCATCGACGACCACGCCCAAAGAGGGATAGCGCGCATCGTCTACTTTGGCAAAGGTGAGCGGGCACGCAGTCAAATCCAACTCGTCCACAATGGCCGATCTGCGCTCCGGGTAGTCCAGAGCATATTGAATGGGCAAACGCATATCTGCAACGGCCATCTGCGCCAAATAGGAATTGTCCGCAAATTGCACCATACTATGCACCACGCTCTGGCGATGCAACAGTACCTGTATCCTATCGAGAGAAACGCCAAAGAGGTGCATGGCCTCTATCACTTCGAAGCCCTTGTTGACCATCGTGGCGCAATCGACCGTTATCTTGTCGCCCATACGCCAATTCGGGTGCCGCAACACGTCGGCGACCGAGGCGGAAGACAACGCTTCGAGGGGCATATCGCGCAAGGCGCCGCCCGACGCAGTGAGTATCAATTTTTTGACCGTGCGCCTATTGACTTGGTTGTCCAAACATTGCCACAACGCCGAGTGTTCGCTATCTATGGGCAACAAAACGCCTTCGTGCATCAACTGCGACGTCATGACCAAGTTGCCGCCGCATACCAAAGTTTCTTTGTTGGCCAAGAGCACTATCTTGGAACGGGCAAGCGCCGCAAGCGTGGGTCTAAGACCCGCTATACCCACTACGGCTACCACCAAAACGTCGTAGTCGCCCTCTTGGGCATAGCGCCACATCGCGTCCTCGCCTATGTAACAGCGATATCCGTCTATCGCCTCGCCGGAGGCATACAGCAAGGTGGTGGTACCAAGCGTTTGCGCTTGGCGAATCATTGCATCCAAATTGCCGCGACAACCCAACGCCACCACTTCGTATTTGTCGAAGCGGTCTCGGATAACCTCTATCGTTTGGCGACCTATGGAGCCGGTGCAGCCCAATACGGCTATACGCTTCATAAGCCAAACACGGCGCCGTCGACTACTGCATTGTACACCGTAAAGAACAGATAAACGACGGGCATAGCAAAGATAACGCTGTCCATACGGTCCATTACACCGCCGTGTCCCGGAAAGATCTTGCCATAGTCTTTGATGCCTACTTGGCGCTTGACCCAACTGGCAACAAGGTCTCCGACCATGCCTGCCACCATCACCAATACGCTGAGCAAGGCATAGAGCAATATGCTCACCCACAATTTGTCGCTCAACGCTTTGAGACCGACGTTTGCAAAGTTGTCCATTACGTGAAATACGTCGAATAGAAGCATGACTGCGGCGCCTGCCACAAGCGCGCCGACTACGCCGCCGTATAGGCCTTCGACCGATTTTTTGGGACTGATGGTGGGACAAAGTTTTCGCTTGCCAAACTTGCTACCCACAAAATAGGCACCCGCGTCGCTGGCCAAAGGTACGGCGATGAGCAATAGCAATGCAAGCAAGTTGCCGGCGTAGAGGTTGACAGCCATGATCATAGCCACAAACACGCCGGGGTAAACGATATTGAAAATGGTAAGTCCCAAATCCTGTAGGGTGTGCGTATGACGGAATGTGAATATCGCCAGCGCCACACACGAGGCTACGGCAGTTGCGATCATGATCCCTTCGGTATGAAAAAACCAAAACAAGGGATATACTACCACGAAAAATACGACGAGGGGCGCAAGCATCACGTTATGCTTGCCCGCCTTGAGCGCGCGGTACATTTCCAAACCGCCCATGACCACGAAGAACATGCCTATGACGTCGAACGTATGCACACTCAGGGTGCGCAAATACAGCAAGAAAAAGAGCATTACGCCCATAAGAACAAGGCCGGTCAGCAATCGCTTGAGCCCCGAACTCATTCCTTTTTTGTTATCTGACCGCGACGTCGCCTCTGCGGTGGGCGCTATCGGTTGTTCGTTTTGGGTGGGCGCTACGTCCCTATTTTGCGTATTTTCGTTGTTATTTTTCATATTCCCCATACAAGCCAAATGGTACGCAACAATGTGCGTACCACGTTTGGTCTATGTCTGTAAACAAGTATTAGACGCTGGTGATCTCGGTCTCTTTCTCTTTGAAGATAGTATCGACCTTGGCAATGTAGTTTTGCAACATTTTGTCCACGTCCTTTTCTATATTTTTGACGTCGTCCTCGGTGATTACGTTGTCTTTCTTGAGTTTTTTTGTCAATTCGTTGGCGTCGCGGCGTGCGTTGAGCAGCAATACCTTGGTGGCTTCGGCGCCCTGCTTGATCTCCTTGACCAGCTGTTGACGGCGCTCGAGGGTAAGCTCGGGGAAGACGAGACGAATGACTCTGCCGTCGTTGGAGGGCGTGATGCCTATGCCCGAATCCAAAATGGCCTTCTCAACCGCTTTTAGCAAGGAGTTGTCCCACACCGAAATGACGATCATACGCGCCTCGGGCACGTTGACGTTGCCCACTTGGTTGAGGGGCACTTCGCTGCCATAGGCCGAAACGCGCACCTTGTCGAGAAGATGGGGATTGGCACGCCCGCAACGAACTTGTTGCAGTTGGTATTGATAGGAGTCGATGGCCTTTTTGAGATCGGTCTCGAAGGAATCGAAAAGTTCCATTACTTCCAAAATATCATAGTTTTCCATAACACTGCTCCTTATATAATCTTTGTTTATTATAACAATAAATCGTTCTCTTGACAAGGACTTCGCAAAAAAATGCTTTTCTTTCGATCTATTTTGCCCTATTGACCGCTATTTTTCGCTCCAAGCATTCAAAACTGCTGCGTATTCGGTCTTTACGTTTTCTTTTTTCAGATTGAGGATAATGGTGATCATACTCTTTTGGGGCGTTACGTAGTCGCGCATCACCACGTTGACGGTTTTGACGGTTTCGTCGTCCAATCCCCCGAGATACGAGTTCATATTGCGGGCGTGCAGTACCTCGTGTATGGCGGGGCCAAACACGTACAACTTGTCGGTGAGTTGCCCTTGCAATACGAATATACCACCGTTGCTTTGCCTGAATTGCTCGATATACAGAGGCAAACATTCGGCAATATAAGTCTTGGAGGGTTGGGTGTTGTATTCGCGCTTGTAGTAGGAATGCAACGACGCCCCCGTGCGCGTTCCGTCGTCGTTATCGCGCAGAAAGAGCCAATCGCTATCGGCAGACCCTTGCACACTGCCCCAAAACACGACGCATTTTCCGCGCGTTTCGGCAAGCGTAAGACTATTGACGAACGTTACGTCGTCCACGCCTTTGTCGTTGCGCACCACTTTGCCGCCAAGCGTTTGTTGTAGCGCATTCTTGGTGGCGTCTATGGCGTCCTCGTCATAGAAATGCTGGAAGTCGAGCAACAGTGCTTCGGTGGGGTTTTGCTCCAAAAAGGAAGATATCGCGTCGAGAATAGGCGCGAGCTCCACGCCGATAAAGCTTTCGTGATAGATTTTGAGCGTGCCCTCGTCGTTTGCGGTGCGCAAATCGAAGTAACGCACACCCATTGTCAGTTGTTCGGCAATCGTTTTGTTTTGCGTTTGATACGCCCACATCATATCTATGCACCCCGCGTCGTGTGCGCCCGGCATGGCAATTTCGCACATTTTGGCGTCGTCCCGTATGGCACTCATCCAGTTATCCAGCGCCAATCCGTTTTGTTCGGAAGGCAAATCGCTACCATCGGTGTAGAAGCGCGTAGTAAGAAACATGGCCAGTGCCAAAATACCTAAGATTAGCACCAAAGTTCCCAACGAAATCAAAGTGATTCTGATCAGTTTTTTCATATATTCTCTGTAGTAGATTGGTCTAATGTAACAAAAAACCGTGCAAAAGGCACGGTCTTGTATGCGCTTAGTGAAGCAATGTACCCATCTTTTCGCCCATAACGGCGCGCCGAATACTATCCTTTTCGGCCAAACCGAATAGCAATACGGGTAGTTTGGTATCCTGACAAATTGCCACGGCCGCCGAATCCATCACCTTGAGATTTTGGGACAAGTACTCGCGGTAGCTGATTTCGTCCAATCGTTTGGCATT
Organism: uncultured Clostridia bacterium; assembly: GCA_946648015.1. Classification (GTDB taxonomy): domain Bacteria; phylum Bacillota; class Clostridia; order Christensenellales; family CAG-1252; genus RUG14300. The sequence continues at coordinate 4,616 of CAMPCZ010000035.1, read as the reverse complement.
GGGATTCGTCTTGGGGTCGCTATCGTAGATACCGTCTACGTTTTTGGCAAGCAGCATAACGTCCACGCCGATCTCGGCCGCACGCAACGCGGCGCCCGTATCCGTAGAGAAAAACGGATTGCCCGTACCGCAAGCGAACAATAGCACCTTGCCGTCCTCGAGGTATTGCACGGCTTTGCGCTGGTCGTACAACTCGCCGATTTTGTCTATCTTAAAAGCGGTAACGATTTGGCAATCCACGCCGGAGCGCAACAAGGCGTCCTGCAAACACAACGCGTTGATGGCCGTAGCCAACATACCCATATAGTCGGCGGTAGTACGATCCATCTCGCGCCCCTCGCGGCCGCGCCAAATATTGCCGCCGCCAATGACGACGCCCATTTGTACGCCCATATCGTGTATGGTTTTGATCTCGCTGACGGTATGCTCGATGATATTGGTATCGAACAAGTTGCCCTTGCTACTGAGCGCTTCGCCGCTGACTTTGATTAGTATTCTCTTATATTTCAGTTCCATATTCCTACAAAAAAAGAGGGTCTTAGCGGCCCTCTTTTATCTCGATAGTCTTATTTGTTGACTTTGTCAACGGCAGCTTGGATCTCGTCGGCGAAAGTATCCGCTTTCTTCTCCAAACCCTCGCCCATTACGAAACGCACGAAGCGACGAATGGTGATCTTCTCGCCGATGGCGGCGATGGTCTCGTTGAGGTATTGTTGAATGCTCTTGGAAGGATCCTTGACAAAGGCTTGGTCGAGCAAGCAGAAGTCTTGGTAATACTTCTTGATGCGGCCCTCTACCATTCTCTCGATAATTTGCTCGGGCTTGCCCTCGTTGCGGGCTTGCACGCGCAAAATCTCTTTTTCGTGCTCGAGCACTTCTTGGGGAACTTCGGCCTCGGTAACGTAGGTGGGGTTGGCAGCGGCGATCTGCAAAGCGATGTCGTGCACAAAGGCCTTGAAGTTGTCGGCACGGGCGACGAAGTCGGTCTCACAGTTGACTTCGACCAATACGCCGATACGACCGCCCATGTGAATGTAGCTGTCCACCACGCCTTCGCTGGCCACGCGGCTCTCTTTCTTTTTGGCGGTGGCCATGCCCTTTTCGCGCAAAATTTCGATGGCCTTTTCCATATCGCCGTTGGCTTCGGTCAGGGCTTTTTTGCAATCCATCATGCCTACGCCGGTCTTTTCTCTCAATTCTTTTACGTCATTAGCGGTAAAACTCATATTGTCCTCCTTATTCTGCATCCGTGTCGGTATCGGTTTCTTCTTCGGTGGTGGCTGCGACTTGAGCAGCGTCGAAGCTGACGCCCTCTTTGCCCTCGATAACGGCGTTGGCAATGATAGAAGTCACCAATTTGACGGCGCGCACGGCGTCATCATTGCCGGGGATAACGTAGTCGATGGGATCGGGATCGCACTTGGTATCCACCAATGCGACGATCTTGATGCCCAACTTTTTGGCTTCGCTGACGGCGATGTGCTCTTTTTCTACGTCAACGATAAAGACGATGTCGGGCAGACCGCCCATATTCTTGATGCCGCCCAAGTTCTTTTCGAGCAGATCGCGCTCCTTCAAAAGTTGGCCCGCTTCCTTTTTGGTGAGCAGATTCAACTCGCCGGTTTGCTCCATATTGTTGATGGATTTCAAACGATCGATACGGGTTTTGATGGTTTGCCAGTTGGTCAAAGTGCCGCCCAACCAACGCTCGTTGATGTAGAACATACCGCAGCGCTCGGCTTCCTCGCGAATGGCGTCCTGCGCTTGCTTTTTGGTGCCCACGAACAACACTTTTTTGCCTTGATCGGCCGCCAACGTGTCGCGCACAAACGCATAGGCTTTTTCGATTTGGTCAACGGTCTTTTCCAAATTGATGATATGGATACCGTTGCGGGCGGTGTAGATGTACTGATTCATCTTGGGGTTCCAAGTACGGGTTTGGTGCCCGAAGTGCACACCTGCTTCCAACAAATTTTGCATGATTACTACTGCCATTTTTATATCCTCCTGTTTTTTCTTCCCCGCGGCACGACTTCTAAAACCGAAAAGGCAACAGTCAAAGCCTTAGCCACAGGTGCTAATCTTGGGTAATGATAACACAGATCGCCGCAATACGCAAACGTTTTGAGCAATCTTTTTGGAATAAATACTATTTATTCGCGCAAGTTTATTCGTCGTCCGAGCCCGAACAACCCGAGCAGCCCGAGCACACACCGTCGCAACCCTCGCGTTCCACGTTGGTGGCCCACTCCACATATATGGCGTACACGGTGTCCAAGATGTCGTCGTCTTCTTCGGGAATAATGGTGACGGTGTCGCTATCCTTGTCGTCGATCATCTCGAATATGGCGCACGAATCCTCGTCGAGCCCGGGGTAGGCGTCGAGGGGATGCATGATGATATAGTGCTTCTCCTCATAGGGGACGTGCAACAATATCTCAAAGGTATGTTTTTTACCGTTTTCGTCGGTTATCTCTATGGTTTCGGTGCCGTCGGCGGCTTGCATGATATCGCTTTCTTCGTTCTTCATATTTCCTCCTACGGAGCAAAGCTCCTTGTTATCTTGTTGATCGAGGCATTGTAGGGTTTTAGAAATCAAACCCACCGCGCCTATCGAGGTAGCAACGCAAAATGATCGTTGCCGCCACTTTGTCTATGACTTCTTTGCGCTTCTCTCTCCGAACGCCCTGCTCTATCAGCACACGCTCGGCCGTTACCGTGGTCAACCGCTCGTCCTGATAGTCGATGGGAACGTCGCAAACAGAGGCCAACCGCTCGGCAAACGCACGCGTTTTTTCTACGCGCGGCCCTTCGGTGCCGTCCATATTGATGGGCAATCCCAACACAAAACGCTCTACCCCTTGCGCTTTGGCAAGGTCGGCGATATAGTGGCAGTCGCCCTCTTCGTCATTTTTTTTGCGCACGTACGTCTCCAGCGGATTGGCAGTGATGCCCAACACGTCGCTGACGGCAAGACCAATGCGCACGTCACCTATGTCCAATGCCAAAATTCTCATCCTTTGTTCCTCTTTATGTCTTTTGCCCGCACGAGCGTAGCCTCCTCGCCGTTGTGCCCGGGCGTATAAAAGCGGGCGTCTTTGAGACTGTCGGGCAGATATTGCTGCTCTACCCAGCCGCCGAAATCGTGCGGGTATTTGTAACCGCTGACGCGCTCCACCTTATAATTGGGATCGCGCAAATAGAGCGGCACGTTGTCGTCCTTGGTTTTGGTGGCGGCCTCGGTAGCCATATCGAGCGCCGTAACGACCGAATTGCTTTTGCTCGACTCGCTGACGTAGATGATAGCCTCCGCCAAGGGGATGCGCCCCTCGGGCAACCCCAAGTTTTGAAAGGCGGTAAGCGCCGACACGGCCACGACCAAGGCTTGCGGATTGGCCATACCCACGTCCTCGGCGGCGTGAATGACCACGCGGCGAGCAATCAGCATGGGGTCGCAACCGGCCTCTAACAAGCGCTCGGCCCAATAGAGCGCCGCGTCGGCATCCGAACCTCGCATACTCTTGATAAAAGCCGAAATGATGTCGTAATACATACTCTCGTCGATGGACAAGGCGGGCTTTTGAATGGATTGCTCGGCTATGGCCATTGTGACTTCCACTTCGCCGTCGGCATTGAGCGGGGTGGTAAGCACCGCCAATTCCAGCGCATTGAGCGCCGTGCGCAAGTCACCTGCGGCGGCCCAAGCAAAATGCCGCAGCACCTCGTCGGACACCTTGGGTCTGTACTCCGCAAGCCCTTGGGGCGCGGTTAGGGCTCGGCGCATAGCGCAGATGACGTCCTCATCGCTAAGCGACTTGAGCTCGAACACGCGGCATCTGGACACGATAGCCTTGGTCATAGACACAAAAGGATTTTCGGTAGTAGAGCCGATAAAGATGATATCCCCCGCTTCCATCGCGCCCAACACGCAGTCGGACTGCGCCTTGTTCCAACGATGGCACTCGTCCAACACCAAGTAGGTGCGCTTGCCATATAGTCGTAGCCTATCCTTCGCCTCGTCTATCACCCTTTTGGCGTCGGCAACACCGCTCGACACGGCGTTGAGTTGCTCGTAATGGGCATTGGTGGATTTGGCTATGATATTGGCAAGCGTGGTCTTGCCCGTGCCCGGAGGACCATAAAAGATGCAACTGCCCAGCCTGTCGGCCTGTATGGCACGGCGCAACAGCGTGCCCTCGCCTACCAAATGGCGCTGTCCCACGAAATTATCCAAGCTATCGGGGCGCATACGAACCGAAAGAGGGCGCGGCGTATTGTTTTGCATACAATCGAACAAATCCATAGTGTTTACACTATACCACACCCGACGCGTTTTGGCAATGATTTTGAAAATAATTGTGCGCTCTACTTGGCGTGCTGTCTCGTATGGCATACGACGCGACTACCTGCGTCTTGTGGCAAAAGACAAGTTACCTCGCGTCCGTCCACCGTCAACGTCTCCTCGTCGTCAAACGCAAAATAGATATTGAACGTGTTGCCGCCCATACGATAACGCACCTCGGTATTAGCCAATGCGCGTGGAAGACGGGGCGCCACATAAACGGCGTTTTTGTAGATGCGTATACCGTAAAATACCTCTACTATCAGTCGATACA
>CAMPCZ010000034.1 GCA_946648015.1 uncultured Clostridia bacterium | reverse complement strand
GTAGTTAAACAATTCCTCGCGCGCAATATCCTCTATGCTGATCTGACGAGCCATATCCTCGCCCAACTCGGGCAACACGTTGCTAATGTAGCGCGTAAAGGCCTTGTTGGGGGTGATGATAAGCACATCGCTGGCCTTGAGCATAGAACGACAATGGTACAAAATATAGGCCACGCGGTGCAAAGCAATGGACGTTTTGCCGCTACCGGCCACGCCGCATACCAGCACGTTGTAGGCGAAGGAATGGCGAATGATGGCGTTTTGTTCGCGCTGAATGGTGGCCACGATGTTGCGCATGAGCACCGACGCGTTTTTGCCCAATTCGGCCAACAAAACCTCGTCCAATATGGTGGTGGACGTATCCACCACAAAGCGCAACTCGCCGTTAGTTATCTTGAATTGATATTTGCCGAACACCTCGCCCTTGATGCGCCCCGCGGGAGCGTCATACCAAGCGGCGCCCAAATCGTGGTTGTAGTAGAGGTCGCTGACGGGAGCGCGCCAGTCCACGACGTACACCGAACCCTTTTTGTCGTCCACCTGCGACAACCCTATGTAGAAGTTGACGCGACGCGTGGGGTCGGTGCCAAAGTCTATTTTGCCGAAATAGGGGCTGTAGAGCAAGTTCTCTATCATATTGCGCTGCTTGGTAAGCATAACGTATCGCTCGCTTTTTATCTGCGCCTCGTTTTCTTGCTGCTGTTGCTCTATGGAGTCCATTTCGGACAAGTTTTCCCAAATATGGCGGCGCGTTTGCAGCAACGTTTCGCCCTCGGTGTCGCGACTTTGTTCGATTTCTTGCAATTTGGCCTCGAGAACGGCCAAGGTTTTTTGCAAATACTCTTTTTCTTTGGTGATGATGATCTCGTCCATAAATCCCCCTATTGTAGTACGCTGTCCGCAAGCAGCAACAGTGTAAATATATCGCCTGAGCCGCCCGTAGAAAGATGGCAACGCTCAAAATAACTGCACATAGCCGACACGTTGTCCCCGTCGTAGTGGTGGTACACGTAGTCGGCAATGGTGCGTGCGTTTTCGGCCAACTCGGCACCGACCCTATAATATAGACAGCTATCTTTCAGTTTGGAAACGATGAAAAGGAAAAATCTTGCCAATTCTTCCTCTCCTTCGCGCTTGGCCTGCCGCAACATAGGCAATGCGTCCTTGAGCCATACGCGGTAGCCCTGCTGCGCCTCGCCCAAAGCACCCTCTACGCCGTAGCTTTCGTTGACCCAATCGCCGTGGGTATCTTTGCGCCGCACGATATGCGCGCTAAGGGCGGCGATTTGGTCGCTGACCGTGGCCGCAGTGAGGGGTTTTTGCCGCCGCAACAGGCAATAGTAGGCCGTGATAAACAGCCCCAAGCAAAACACCGTACCCTTGTAGGCATTGACGCCCCCCGTCGCCTCGAACATAGCGTCGAGGGTGGCCTCGCCCACCTTTTGCATAACGTCGGCCACCTCGCGGTCGCTCTTTTCGGCCACGAACAACCCCGTTTGGCCAAACGTGACCAAGTGCGGGCGCACGGCTTCTATGGCGCGTAGCATCATATCGTAGTCGAGGTCGGTGTGCGCGCCCGTAGAGCGGCGGTCTACCAGACCGGGCTTGGGCGTAACGTCCAGTTGTTGCCGCATGGCTTGGGCGGCGAGATCTGCCATTGTGATGGGGTTCATCCTATCTCCTTCGTAAGGCAATAGCCTATATTTTATTATTGTAGCATACTTTTGTCTTTTGCGCAACACCAAAACGCGCACGCCGCATACCGTCTATCATCCGTCGCATACTATCGGCGGAGGTAGCATGAAAAACAAGACCAAAGCCAGCATAGAGCAAACCAACAAGTTCAAGACCACATTGGAGGAATACACCCAACGCATAGCGCATATCAAGCGCCGCAACCGCAAGAAAAAATAGGGAGAATGTACGCCTGGAGCGTTTCCACTTGTCGAAAAAAGGACTAATACTATATAATGAAACTGCCCGCAACGTGTGGCACGCGGGCACAAACACCAAAAAGACGATGGAGACCATAGACCAAACCCAAGAGAAATACGTAGAAGAAATACTCAAAGAGTATGGCGCGCCCCAAGAGGACGCCTTTGGGCACGACAAATCGAACGTCGACGCCCAACCGGACGGAAAGCAAGCGCCGACAGACGCCGACGACGAGAACGGCATTGCGCCAAGCGCGCAAGAGGGCGGCAAGGACAAAGCGCCCCGAGGGGACGTTCTGCCCGAACTGACGTTGGACGAGGGACTTTCGCCCGACGCCATACGGGAGGCAATAGACCGCCATGCCGAGGCCATTTGCCAAACCCTCGACGACGACGAAGCGGCGCGATTGGGCGCCAAAGTGCTGGAAGAAACGGGATACGGCGAGGAGCGCAACCGTTTGCTGGAGGCCAAAAAGGCCGAGGAGGAGGCAAAACGGCAAGCCGAACACGTGAAGCGCGTAACCTCGTACGATTTGCCCACCGACTACGTCAACCCCTTTGAGGGCGACCCTGTGGGCGTGTGCGACAACGTGGAAGACGCGCTAATGCACAGTTTGGCGGAGTTGGGCAAAGTGGATATGGAATACATAGCCGCGCTGGCGGGGCGCACCGTGCCCGAAACCGTGCGCGCTTTGCGCCTGTCGCACAGCGTATACCAAAACCCCAAGGACTGGAACGAGGTGTTTTATAAAGGTTGGGTAACCGCGGACGAATATCTGTCGGGCAACGTATTGCAAAAATACGAGGTAGCCCTGGCCGCCACCCAAAAGTATGCGGGCTACTTTGACGCCAACGTCGAAGCGCTCGAAAAATTGTTGCCCGTGCGGCTGACGGCGCACGATATCTACTATACGTTGGGCTCGCCCTGGATCCCCGCCGAAATCGTCAACGACTTCGTGGTGGAACTGTTGCACTTGGGCTTTCGACTGAAGGACGGCGTGGTGCACGACACCCGCCTCAATCGCTGGAAAGTGCGCTACGGCGAAAAATTCAGCACGGGCTACAGCACCCGGCGCATCTCCGCGCCCGAGATCATAGAGGACACCCTCAACAACAAGCGTATTACCATCTACGACGCCAACCGCACGTACGCCTATAGCAGCAAGCCCAAGGTGGAACGCGTGGTCAACAATGCCGAAACGGCGCTGGCGCGCGAGGCGCAACGCAACATCATAGAGGCGTTCGACCGCTACGTGCAGCAAAACGACAAGGTAAAAGCCACCCTCGAAGATATTTTCTATCGCCGCTACGGTTGTATCAAGGCACGCCGCTACAACGGCTCCTTTTTGACGCTGCCGGGCAAAAACCCCGTCATCACCATGTACCCCCACCAAAAGGACGCGGTGGCGCGCATCATCGCCTCCCGCTCCACCCTTTTGGCGCACGGCGTAGGCACGGGCAAGACCTACATCATGATAGCCGCGTGCATGGAAATGCGACGAATGCACCTTTCCGAAAAGAACCTGTTTGTGGTGCCCAACACCATATTGGGGCAATGGCAAGAGGCGTTTGCCACGCTCTACCCCCAAAGCCGCGTATACGTGGTGTACCCCAAAGATTTTACGCCCCAAAAACGCCAGACGGTTTTGCGCCGCATCAAAACCGAAGACTACGACGCGGTGATAATGGCATATAGCAGTTTTGCCGCTGTGCCGGTGGGCAAAAAGCGTGTGCGCAGTGAGTTGCGCCACGAGTTGCAAAGCATACCGGACGTGCCCGAATACGCCGCCTATCGCCGCGACTTGGCCGACCGCATCGTGCGAGTGGAGTTGGAGATGCAAAACGAGGATGCGGGCATCAAGTTCGAGGACTTGCGCGTCAATAGCCTTTTTGTAGACGAAGCGCACAACTTCAAAAACATTACGCTCGACGGACACGACGGCGGATTTTTCCAAAAGCAGGCCAGCCGCCAAGCCGACGATATGCACCTGAAAGTACGTGTCTTGTCGCGCTACAACGGCGCCAAATCGGTGGTGTTTGCGACGGGCACGCCCATCACCAACTCGATAGCCGATATGTTTGTGATGCAAAAGTTTTTGCAACCGGCGCAACTACACTTTTTGGGGCTGGACAGTTTTGACGAGTGGGCGCTGATGTTCGGCGAGCAAAGCGAGGACTTCGAGATAGACGTGGACGCGGTCAACTATCGTATGCGCCGTCGGTTCAACCGCTTTCACAACCTGCCCGAACTGACCAATATCTTTGCCACCATCGCCGACTTCCACCTAGAGGACAACGAAAATCTGTTTAGCGGCACGGTGGACTACCACAACATAGTGGTGCCCCGTTCCAAGGCGCAGGAGCGCTACATCATGTCGTTGGCCGAGCGCGCCGAGGACATACGCTCGCACCAAAGCGCCCCCGGGGACAACCTGCTGAAAGTGACCTCGGACGGGCGCAAAGCCGCATTGGATCTGCGCTTGGTAGACCCCAACGCCCTTGCCTACAAGCACAGCAAAGTGGAGGCTTGCGCCGAAAACGTATATACGATTTGGCACGATAAACCCCTGTGCACGCAGCTGATATTCTGCGACGTATCCACACCCAAAACGGGCTTTAACATATACGACGAAATGCGCCGAATATTGGTCAAAAAAGGCGTGCCCAACGAGCAGATCGCGTATGTGCACACCGCCGTGGGCGAGGCGCAAAAGCAGGCCCTATTCGCCGCCGTAAACGAGGGCGAAGTGCGCGTACTACTGGGCAGCACCTTCAAGTTGGGCACGGGCGTCAACGTGCAACGCCGCCTATTTGCCGTGCACCATTTGGACGTACCCTGGCGGCCGGCGGATATGGTGCAGCGCGAGGGCCGTATGTTGCGCCAAGGCAACCACAACGAGGACGTGGAGATCTATCGCTACATCACCGACGGCAGTTTTGACGCCTATTCGTGGCAACTGCTCGAAAGCAAACAGCGCTTCATCAGCCAACTGCTATACAACAGCCTCGACCGGCGCGACGGCGAGGACGTAGACAATCTTACCCTCACCTATGCCCAAATAAAGGCGCTGGCCATTGGCACGCCGCTCATCAAAGAACGAGTGGAAACGGCCAACAAATTGGTGCGACTGGTGCTATTGTCCAAGTGCAAGGCCGAGCGCGACGAGCAACTAAAATACAAGGTGATATCTTTGCCCAACGAGATAGAGCATTGCAAACTGCTCATCAAATGCTGCAAGGCCGACTATCGCACGCACGAGCAACACCGCCAAGACGCCGCAAACCGCCGTCAAATAGGCGAATTGATCACGGCAGCCATCGCCTTGGACATAGACCGCCCCGAGGAAGAATTGATCGCCGAATACCGCGGTTTTGGATTGCTACTGCCCTCACGCATGGTGTACAATAATCCCAGGATCATCATTCGCGGCGCGTACGATTGGCGCACCGATCTGGACATTACGGCGTCGGCATTGGGCGTGATGGCCACCATAGACCACGTGCTCAATTCTTTTATGACCCGAGCGGCCGAACTCAAAAACAGACAAAACGACTTGGTAGCCGAGCTGGAAAACGCCCAAAAAGAATTGGAACGCAAAGACAACCTGGACGAGGAAATAGACGCATTGCGCGCAAAATTGGCCGAAATAGACAAACAACTGGGGGTAAACAAAGATGACTAAAACTTTGGTAGAACAAACCAACGGCATCGTGGGCTGTTCGCCTACCGAAATGGTGCAACAACTGGGCGGGCTGTATGCTGCCGCCATCTCGCGCGGCGACCCCGTCTATCGCATACCCGCCGTAATGCTGTGGGGTATGCCCGGCGTGGGCAAGTCGCAAGGTGTACGCCAATTGGCCGACTACATACAACGCGCCACCGGCAAAAAGACGGTGGTGACGGACGTGCGCTTGCTGCTATTTAACCCCATAGACCTGCGCGGCATACCCACCGCCGACCAAAACAAGCAATTTGCCATTTGGTTGCGACCAAAAATATTCGATATGAGCCCCGAGCGGGACACCGTCAACATTTTGTTTTTGGACGAGATCTCGGCGGCGCCGCCCTCGGTGCAAGCGGCAGCCTATCAAATAACATTGGATAGAGTTATTGGCGAGCACCGCTTGCCCGACAACTGCATAGTGATAGCGGCGGGCAACCGCGTTACCGACAAATCGGTGGCGTACAAGATGCCCAAGGCCCTATCCAACCGTATGCTGCACCTGCAAATCGACGTGGACTTCGACAGTTGGAAACAGTGGGCGTTGGCGCAAAAATTAGACCTACGCGTGGTGGGTTTTTTGACCGCAAGGCAAAACGCGCTGTGCACCTTCGACGGCGGCAACGACGACGTGGCCTACGCCACGCCGCGCAGTTGGGAGATGGTGAGCAACGTGCTGCTGGAAGGCAGCTACAACGACGCCAAGGCAGCCTACCCCCTCATAGCGGGGTTGGTGGGCATTGGGCTGGCCAACGAGTTTTGCTCTTGGTGCCGCACCCACGCCACGTTGCCCGACGTCAACAAGATATTGGCGGGCATACCCCAGCCCATGCCCACCTCGCCCGACGCGTTGTACGCAACGGTGCGACTATTGTCGGCGGCAGTAGGCAACTGCCAAGACCGCGAAAAAACGCGCGTATTGGTGGCGTATAGCACCAAGCTTCCGCCCGACTACACGGCTTCGCTCTACAAGGAATTGCTATCCAAAGGCGAGGCAGTCAAACGTCAACTGATGCAAATACCCGACTTTGTGCGCTGGGTAAGCACCCATGCGGGTCTATTCTGATGGACGACAGACAACTGGTACAGAATATTATCGCAAGCAAAATGCAGGTGCTGGATAACAGCACCTTTTTCGGGTTGCTACTGCAACACCTCAAGTTTGCCATAGACACCGCTTGCCCCACGGCCTGTACCGACGGCGAGCGCGTCTATTTCGGGCCCAATTTCTGCGACGGGCTGTCGGTGGACGAATTGACCGTGGTGCTATTGCACGAGTTGATGCACGTGGTGCTGGGGCATTGTTTTCGCGGCCGCGGCTACAACCACGCGCTCTACAACATTGCCGCCGACATAGTGGTGAACAGCACCATACAACAAACGTTGGGGCTGGATATTACGGTGCGCGGCGAGGAGTTGATGCACGTAGCGCCCGACGGCAAAGAGGGCTATCTCTACACCGCCGAAGACGTGTATGAAATGCTGCTGAATACGTTGCCCAAAAGCAACAATAAACGCGCCCGTAGCGGCAACCGTACGCAAGGCGACGGAGAGGGAGCGGACGCAGATATGGCGCAGGGCAACGGCGAGGGAGCGGACGCAGATATGGCGCAGGGCGACCGACAAAACGGCGACGAAGCCAAAGACAAAGACGGCCGCCACGATGGCAACGCCACCGCCGCGGACGCCTTTGCGGACGACTTCGAGGACGACTACGACACCTCGGCCTACGACCACGGCCGATTGGACGACCACACCAAGTGGGGCGAAACGACCTCTGCCACCAAAGCGGAATGGCAAGGGCACGTGGTGGACGCCTGTCGCACAACCCTCGAGCAAGGCAAGGCCGCGGGGAGAGGCGCCCAAATGGCCGAGCGGTTGTACAAAGAACTGACCCAACCCACCATCAACTGGCGGCTGTTACTCAACAACTTTGTGCAAACCGAGGTGGCAGACTACTCGTTTATGCCGCCCGACAAACGCTATGACGACTTCTTTTTGCCCGATTTCAACGACCCTGTCGACACCGTAAAGGACCTATGGATCGTGGTGGACACCTCGGGCTCCGTCTCCAACAAAGACATTGCGCGCGCCTACAGCGAGATACGGGGCGGCATCGAACAATTCGGAGGCAAACTCAAGGCAAAGGTATCCTTTTTCGACGCCAAAGTGAGCGACCCCGTGGAGGTGGAGAGCGTAGAGGAATTGTTGGCCATGCGGCCGATAGGGGGCGGCGGCACCAGTTTTTATGCCGTTTTCGACTATTACCGCAAGCATTTGCACGACAAAGAGGAGATAACGGGCATCATCGTTTTAACCGATGGATACGCCGTTTTCCCGCCTGCCTCGGCGGCCTTGGACACCCCCGTTTTTTGGTTGATAAACAACGCGCTGGTCACCCCGCCCTGGGGCGTGGTAGCGCGCTATTTGGACGATTGACCCCTGCGGTTTAGCCCTCGGCGGAGGTTTTCTTTTTGCGGCGCCACAGTTTGCCAAGGTGGGGGCGCGGCGCCTCCAAGCGCGCTTTGACTTTGCCGCGCAAAGGATAGAGCAAGGCGTACAAGGCAAAAAAACCGCCCAAAAACGCCGCTACCGTATAGAAGCGCATTTCGCCGAAGCCTGTATAGAACAACACCAAAAAGTAGGCCGCGGCCGAAGCCGATACGAACACGACGTCCGCCAATAGGTCCACCGCACGTTTGCCCTTGGCCAAAAGACGCACCACGTACAATGCGCCGTATAGCATAGCCGCAAAAACGCCCGCGCCCAAGCAAGCCAAAAACACCAAAGGTTGCATATCGACGGCGTTCATTTGACCAACCTCTTCCAAAACGGCTCTTTGCCGGCGGCTCGCGCATATTTGAGGGACGAAACGCTGCCCGACAGCACCATTTTGCCCTCCTCCACCGACAGATGCAGGGGCGTAAATCCGGCGCCGTACAACGCCAAAACGTTGTCGGCCAAGGCGACTTCTACCAACTTGTCGGTCATCGTCAACACGTTTTCGACGCCCGTTATCGTTATTTTTGTACCAATGGTCAAAGTATGATTGTTTTCCATACCCTACAGTATGCGGGGGCGGTGCAAACTATGCCGAACACAATGCCTCTTGCATTTGCGGCCATTTGGGTATATACTAACCATAGGCAAGTTTGTTCTATCCGCCCTGTCTGCCCATAGCGGATAGCCTATTGCAACCAAGGAGGTAGCCTATGCAAATTACCTTTATCGGCGCGGCACACAGCGTGACCGGCTCGTGCACGTTGCTCGAAGCGTGCGGCAAGCGCATTCTCATCGACTGCGGGCTGGAGCAAGGCCCCAATATGTTCGAGACCTGCGAGATGCCCGTAGCCAGCACCCAAATAGACGCCGTGGTGCTGACGCACGCGCACATAGACCACTCGGGCAAAATACCCTTTATGGTAGCGGGCGGACTGCGCGCGCCCATATATGCCACCGAAGCCACGCGACGGCTGGCCACCATTATGTTGCGCGACTCGCAACACGTGCAAGCCTTTGAGGCCAAGTGGCGCAACCGCAAGGCCAAGCGCGCGGGAGGGGAAGAATACAAGCCTTTGTACACCGCCGCCGACGTGGAGCAAGCCATAGATATGTTTGAAGGCTACGCCTACGGCGAAGAGATCACCTTGACGGAGGGGCTGACCATCACCTTCGTGGACGCGGGACACCTGCTGGGCTCCGCATCGGTGTTGTTTTGCATCACGGAGGAGGGGCGCACCAGACGCATACTGTTTTCGGGCGATCTGGGCAACCCGCCACGCCCCCTCATTCGCGCCACCGCCACCCCGCCGAAGGTGGACTTTGCGGTGATCGAATCGACCTATGGCGACCGATTGCACGGCGAGCGAATCGACTTTGTGGCACAACTGGCGTCGGTCATAGACCAGACGCTTTCCCGCGGGGGCAACGTGGTGATACCCTCCTTTGCGGTGGGACGCACGCAAGAGTTGCTGTACCTGTTGCGCATCATCAAAGAGCGCGGCCTGGTGCGTACAAACCCCAACTTCCCCGTATATTTGGATAGCCCGCTGGCGGTAGAGGCCACCGAGGTGTACAGCGGCGATTTGGAGGATTACCTCAACGAAGACGCACTGGCGCTACTGCGCGCAGGCGTCAATCCCATCGGCTTTGGCGGACTGCACCTGTCGGTAACCGAGCAGCAGTCGCGCGCCATCAACGACAACCCTACGCCCAAGGTCATCATTTCGGCGGCGGGGATGTGCGACGCGGGGCGCATACGCCACCATCTCAAACACAACCTGTGGCGCAAAGAAAGCACGATACTTTTCGTGGGCTACCAAACCGAGGGCACCATGGGGCGCAAATTGTTGGACGGTGCCAAATACGTGGAGATCTTCGGCGAAGAAATAGCGGTCAAAGCGCAGATAGCCACCATACAAGGCATCAGCTGCCATGCGGACCGAGACAAATTGCTCGCTTGGCTCGCAGCGGCCGCACCCGTAAAGGTGTTTGTCAATCACGGGGAAGCCGCGGTAACCGACGCCTTTGCCAAAACCGTCAAGGATAGGTTGGACATAGACGCCGTCGCTCCCTACAGCGGCGATACCTTCGATCTGTACGACGGCAGTTATATTCGCAAAGCGCCCGTCAAAGAGGTTTCCAAAAAAGTGCTGGCCCATCGCCGCGCCCTCGCCGTGTTCGAAGCCCTTCGCCTGGCAGGCAAGCGCCTGATGGCGGTGATAGAACAAAATAGGGGCGGTAGCAACAAAGAATTGGGGCGGTTTGCCAACCAAATCAACGCCCTGTGCGACAAATACGAACGAAAGGACGACAGCGAATAGTGCGACAGCAAGGACGACAGCGAATAGTGCGACAGCAAGGCTACGGCCATCGTCTGCCCGTGCGCCGCGTTGCATTTGACCTACACGGCTCCATCGTCAAAAGCCGAATAGCACGAAAAAACCCCGCTTTCGCGGGGTTTTTAGTTGTGTGGGGCACGATATTTTGCCCCGTTGTAGCAAGATCGCTTACATGGTAAAGGTGATATTGGACAACGTGTATTGGTCTTCGCCACCGGCGGAAGAACTATCTTTGTAGTAGCCGATGGAGATGAAGTCGCCCGCCTCCACCTCTACGGTGTAGGTACCCGAGGTGGTGGAGTTAGAAGATACCCAATAGGCACCTTTAGAACTGCTGGCATCGCTGTTTTTGGCAAGGTTGAGGCCATCGTAGCCGGATTCGCTGCTGCCCGTATAGTCGATGGTGAACACGCCCGCTTCGTAGAAGCGTATGAACAAGTAGGCGGTGTTGCTGTTGACGTCGGCGTTGTTGCTGGTGTAGGTGCCGTCGCCATTGTCCACGAACTTGTAGGTGTTGACCGAACCGTTGGCTTTGCCGCCGGGAATGATGACGTACGGATCCGAATCGACCCAAGCCACGTACACGGTGGTGTCGGCATTGATGACCGCAGCGGTATAGGCTTCGCCCTCGGTAACGCCATCATCATCGCTCAAATAGAAGTGATCGCCGATTTGACCCTCAACGTAGCCGGGGAGCACGGGAGCCGTGGTGGCACCTGCGCGATACTCCTGCACGGTGTTGTCCAAACCTTTGCCATTGACGATGGTCAAGGTAACTTTGGCCGTCCACTTGGCCTTGAGGGTAACGGCACCGGCCACGGTATAGGTGGTGGTATACACGGTATCCTCGGCACCCTCGACGTACCAACCGTCGAAGTAGTAGGCCTCGTCGGTGGTGAGGGTGGGCAAGGCGATGGTAGCGCCCACGGCCGAAGCGGCCGAGGTCAACTCCTCGTTGACCTCTACGCCGTTGGCGTCAAATGCCACGGTCGCGTCGACGGCGGCCACAAAGCCCAGATTGGAAATGGTGAAAGCGTCTACGCCACCGTTGGAGCTAGAATCTTTGCGATACACGATGGCGATATATTCGCCTGCATTCACCAACCTGGAGTAGTCGCCCGACACGGTGGATTTGCCACCGACGGAAACGCCGTCGTAGCCGCCGGGAGCGGTATTGGCGCTGGTGTTGTAATAGACGCGCAGATAATCCCAACTGGCACCCTCGCTGCTGCCCTCGTAGTGGAAGCTGATGGTACCGGCCTCGGTAACGAGCAATACCATATAGCTGTAGGAGCTGCCTACGCCGGCATTGGCGCTGGTGTAGCTACCGTCGCCATTGTCCACGAAAGCGAACACTTTGTCGCTATAGGTAGCCTCGTCGGTCGCGGTGTAGTAGCCCAACTTTACTTCGACGGGGAAGACCAGCCAAGCTGCATAGATGGTAGTATCGGCGTTGATGACAGAAGCGGTGTACACCGCGTCCTCGGTCTCGCCGCCGTCGACGGAGGTGTACCAGTGATCGAACACTTTGCCGTTGGTCAAAACGGGTTGGACGGGAGCGGTGGTCTCACCCGCGCCGTACGCGATGGTAGCGTTGTCCAATCCGTTGCCGTACACCACGGTCAAGGTAACCTTTTGCACCCATTTGACAACGTAGGTCGCGTCGGCGGAAGGAACGATCTCGGTAACGATGGTTTGCTCCTCGTCGCCCGCCAGATACCAGCCGTAGAACACCTGCGTATCGGAGGTGTACACGGGCAAGGTGTAGGCAACGTTGATGTTGACGGTATCATCGGCCGCGAATTCCTCGGCGGCAATGAAGCCGTTTTGGTCGAACGTGATGGTTACGGTGGGCTTGGTGAGCGTGTAGGTGCTGCCGTCCAAGACGATTTCCAAATAGAGGGTTTCGTCGGCGGCATATACCTCCAACTTGGCACCGTTGTTGACATAGGTGCCCTCGACCTCGCCGTCGGCGGCGGTGGCGTCGTTGATGACGATGCCGCCGTTACCATTCAACACGATGGTGCCCTCGTCCTTGGTGTAGGTGCCTTGCAAGCCATCCAATTCGACGGCTACGCTGCCACCCGCTTTGCCAAAGGCCGCGACAAGCACGTCGCCCTTCTTGACGTAGGTGTCCACGTTGCCGGTGGCCACGTTAGCCGCGGCGACCGCGTCGCCTTCGACGGTCTCGAATACGACGCCCGCATAGAGCGCGCCGCCACGCACCATATAGTTGTAGCTATCCTCGCCATCGGCATAGGTGAGCCACATCAAGCCGCTGTCGCGGTTGGCCGAACCCGTTACCTTGGCAGAGAAAGCTGCCGTCTCGTCGGGTACGAACATAAAGGCACTGAAATTGCCGGTCAAAGTGGCGTTGGCGCTATAGTAGTCGATGAACATAATGCCCGTTTCGACGTCGATAACGCCCGCGTGCAAGCTGCCGCCTACGTTTGCCTTGAAGGTGCCGGCCGCCTTGTCGTAACTCTCGATGGTGAAAGCGGAGCCCAAACCTTGCGCTTCGCCGCCGACCAAAGTGGCGTTGCCGTCGGGATCGATGCTCCAAGCTTGGTTATAATTGGTTTTGCTGAGGTAGCCGTTGTAGCCCAAAGACACCAGCAACAAGTAGCCGTACTCGTTGTAGTAGGCCTCGGCGTCCTCCCACTTGGCATAGATGTGGCCGTCAGCGGTGATGGTACCGTTGGTCCACTCGCTATCTTCCTCGAAGGTGGCGGTGGTGTACCAACCCAAGAATTTGTGCTTGGCCCACACGGGGTCGGCCACGTCGGTGGCGTCGCCTACCGAGTAGACGATATCCTCGTCGTCCGCACCGTTGTTGTAGGTGATGGTGAGCGTGGCGGGTTGCGAATACTTGGCGTACAAGACGGTGTCCTCGGTGAAGATGGTGGTCTCCAGCGCATTCGCAAAGTCGGCGTCGGTATAGTAGCCATTGAACACGTAGCCTTGCTGCTCGCCGTCGGGCAAGGTAGCGGGCACGTTGATATTGACCGAAACGCTCTCGATGGCGGCCATACCCTCGGGCACCACAAAGCTTACGGTGACGCAGGGGCGCACAAAGGTGTAGGCGCCGTCGGCCAAGGTGAATTGATAGTAGCCAACGTCTACGCCGTCTTGCACCACGTAGGCGTCCAAAGTGTAGCCGTCTTCGGCCGCTATATAGCGACCGCTATTGTTGCCCCATACAAAGCTGCCATTGCCACCGATGAGCAAGTCGTCGGACTCGGCGTTGGTATAGGTGCCAAAGTAGGAATCCAAGGCACTGTAGGTTTCTACTGTGCCAAAGTTGCCGCCGGTGGTAGCCAATGCCAACACGATTTCGCCTTCGGCATCAAGGGCGACCAAGGTGGAGGCGGCCTTAAGATCGGCATCGCTCTCGATGGCGTTGCCCATACTGTCGCTAAGCGTCACCAAGGTGATCTTGTCGCTGTAGATGAGCGCAATGCGGCCATCGTGGAGGAAAATGAAACGAGTATAGTAACCGTTGTCTGCCGCACCTGCTTTGTACTTCAAGGCAAAGTTGGCGTCGATGGGCGTCTCGGCATTCTTGACAAAGGTGTACAGATCGTTGCCGATGGTGCCGTTGTTATTGCTGCTGTAGTTGTCCACAAACACACCGGCCTCCGCATTGAAGAAGGAGATGTATGTGGTGCCGCCGGCGTTTTGCCACACCAACTTTTGGGTGGCGGCGTCGTAGCTGACCACAGTACCGGTGCGCAGTCCGGAGATGGCGCCCTCAGCGTTAATGGTCAGGGTCTTAATGGAAGAAGAGCGGTTATTGTTTTTGCCGTCGGTATTCCAGCCGTAGTAAGTGCCGTAATAGGCGGGCAGATCGATCCACTTCGCATACACGGTGGCGCCGCTGTCTTCGACTGCGACCGCATAGTCCACGTCGAGCGCTTCGGCAAAGTCCGCGTCGAGATACCAACCCTCAAATTGTTTGAGGTTGTCCAAATCCACTGTGTAAGCGGGCAAATACGCGCCGATGGTCTCGCCTGCGGGGATAACCACTTGATTGGCATCGCCCGCTAGCACGCCCTCAAAATAGATGACGACCTTGGCCTGCCACACGGCGTGCAAGGTTACGGCCTCGGTGGGCACAAAGTTGTCCGCGTCCACTTGGGTGTCGTCGGCATAGTACCAACCCATAAAGACGAAGTCGTCGTTCTCGAGGGTGGGCAGTGCGCATTTCACCTTGGTGTTGGCTTCGATATTTTGCACGATGGCTTTGCCGTCGGCGTCCAACGTAACCAGCACGGTGGGAACGGTGGCCTCGTAGGTGCCCTCGCCCAACACTACCTCGTAGTGCACGCCGTCGACGTACAAGTCGACGTAGCCCTCTTGAACTTCGTAGACGCCGGCCACGTCGTTGAGGGTGGCCTCACCGCAACCGGACAGTTTGAGTTCGTCATCGCCATTGGCATACACGCCTTGCAAACCGTCGGCCACGACCATATCGTTGCCATTGCTTGCCAAGGTGATAACTTCCTCTCCGTCGATGGTGTACACGACGGCGTCAGCACCGTACGCGTCGGTGGCGGTGATGGCGTTGCCCTCGATGTCGGCACGCGCCACGCCGAAGTAAACGCGGTCGCCTTGAATCAAGATGGAATAGGTGTCGGTTTCGGTGTTGTAATCGAAGGTCATACCCGTGGTCCAGCTGCTACCCGTCAAAGTGGTGTAGGCGGCGGGAGCCAACACGTACACGGCCTCGAAATCGCTCCAAGCCTGGCACACGATGACGCCGGTCTCGAAATCGACAAAGCCCTTCTTGCCGCTGGCGCTGTACAGGTTGACGAGTACTTCGCCGGTGGTGGCGTCCACCATCACCACGGAGTTTTCGCCCGCAACGGGCCAACCGCTACCGGTACCCGTGCCGTTTGCGCCCAACGTCACGCTGCCCGCGGTGGTGTACAAATCGCCGGAAGAGATGACCTTGTAGTCACCGTCGCCACGTACACGCACGATGGCGGCGTAGGACTTGTTGTCGTAGGGCGCCACCAATTTGGGGATGGTAACGAAATGGGTGTCCACGTCGTCGCCGCACACGGCGGTGTAACTTTGCCGGCCGGCCTCATTGTAGGTGGCGGGGGTGACGTCTTCGGGACCGCTGACTTGGGCGTCGCGCAGTTCGCTCTCT
>CAMPCZ010000033.1 GCA_946648015.1 uncultured Clostridia bacterium | reverse complement strand
GGCACTCCGATGGCACGACTATTCGATATCGTCCGATTGGTCGTCGGGAGCGTCGATATAGCGATCCTTTTTGGACATAAAATGCACCAACACGAAGGATACCACAAACAACACTGCCACGAAGCCCACAAAGATCCAACTGTACACTTGGTCTTGCGCGGTGGCCAAATAGTCGTAGGTACCGTGCAACAGGGCGGGCACAAAAATGGCGAGCGCGCGGAACCAGCCGCTCTTGGTCTTGTCGCCGCGATAGTCGAAGCGTTTGGCAAGACCGTAGAAGATACCCATAAACACACCGAAACACGCGTGCCCGGGAATGGCGGTAACGGCGCGCACCAACGCAGTGGAAAATCCATAGTGCAACACGTAGCTGATGTTTTCCCACAAAGCAAAGCCGAGGGATACAAAAACCGCATAGACCACGCCGTCGTACTGACAATTAAACTCGGGATTGCGCCAAGTGTTGAACCGCATAAAGATGTATTTGGAACTCTCCTCCGCACCGGCAACTATGACGAAATAGAGAATAATATTATAGGCAGGCGAATCGGTGGGCACGGTAGCGTCCAGCAAGCGCGACAAGAGCCGCTCCTCCACCAAGGCCAACAGCGCGGACAGCACACCCGCCAACACCAATTTGCAAAGCCGGCGCGGGCTTTCGCGCTCCAACCTGTCGGAGCGCGCCACTTTGATCATCAAAAAGACGGCGGGCACTACGGCCGCCACGATGAGTATGATATTATAGGCCGCTATGGGCTGTAGCAAAAAATAGAACATAATACTCTCCTCTATAGTATGATACCGCACTTCGGCGGCTAAAGCAACCCCCTGCGAAATTTTGCGTTATTTTGGCCAAGCCCTTGCGTTCGGGTGGGCGTTTACTATATAATGCAACTAAAAACACGGCGCGACGCGCCGGAGTCGGAGGCAAATATGGACACCGAATCGTTGCAAAAGGCAGGCATAAGCACCAAGGCGATACTCGACTTTTATCGTGCATTCGACGACATTGGCGGCGAAAACCACGCCCTTATCATCACAAAAGACGGCAAGCGCGTGTATGAAGAATATTGCAGTCCCTACGACCAAACGTCGCCGCACAATATGTTTTCGGTAACCAAATGCTTGGTGTCCATTGCGGTGGGATTCGCCATAGACGAAGGGTTGATCGCCCTCGACGACAAGATCTTGCCCTACTTTGCGGACTATCCGCACAAAGACAGCAAACGGTGGGACGAAGTAACGGTGCGCAGTCTTTTGACGATGCACAGCGGCAAAAAATTCTCTTTTTTGCAGGATATGACGGCCGACCACACCGCCTTGTTTATGCGGGCGGGCTTTCGTGCCAAACGCGGTTTTTTGTACAGCAACAACGATTCGCACGTGCTGTCGGCGCTGGTGACCAAGCTGACGGGGCAACCCCTCGACGAGTATTTGGACAGCCGCCTTTTTGCGCCCCTCGGCATAGCCAAGCCCTTTTGGGAAAAGAACAAATTGGGCGTGTGCGTAGGCGGCTCGGGCGTATTTTTGACAGCGCGCGAGTTGGCTACCATTGCCGAGTGTGTGGCGGCGGGCGGACGACACGGCGACAGGCAAGTGATACCGGCCGCCTATTTGGCCGAGGCCACCAAAGCGCAAGTCAAACCATCCAAAACCTACCACGCCGACGGATTTGGCTACTATTTTTGGCAAGACGGCGACACCTATCGTATGGAGGGGCTATTCGGCCAATTTGCGGTGATAGTGCCCGCCCAAAACGCCATAGTGACCCTTTTATCCATGCACCCAAGCGACAATCTCATAGCCAAAACCGTGCAAGACTCGCTGATAGCGCACCTCTTTGAGCCGTCGACCGAGCAGGACGCCGCGGCCCTTGCGGCCTATCTCAACGAACGAGCGCGCCGCATTGTGCCTTTGGCCACCCCGCGTGATAGCGACCGCGAGGCGGCGTTGGGCGGCAACGCGTATCGGCGCAAGGGCATAGCGACCGATCTGTGCAAGGCGTTCACCCACTTCAACAACGGCTTGGTGCCCAACGCCATACATTCCAGCTATCCCGACCGCCCACACGACAGCTTTGACAACATACGGCTCGACTTTGCAAAGGACGAATTGACTGTGCGCTGGCAAGAGGGCGACGTGCCGGTTTGCTTCAAGGCGGGGCTGGCGGGGCAAGCCATTGTGAGCGAAGTGCAGATGTTGCAATGGCGCTACCAAGTGTGGGCGTATGCCTATTGGGACAAAGGGCGCCTGCACGTGGCGACGCGCCTGATCAACTCGATAGTGAGCAAAGAGTTTATTTTCGAGCCGACGAAAGGAGGCCTGAAATTGCGCACCGAGTGCAAGCCCGACTTCGCGGTATTTTGCGGTTACAATTCGGTAGCGAGCGGCACCTTTCCATCAGTACCCTTACTAACGCCCTGCTTGGTGGGCATTCTCAAGGGCGCGCTGTCCATCACCAAATTGGCCGTGCGATTCGGCAAACGTCGCTAAAATTTTCGCAAAGAGGCGGCAAAACGCTTGACAAGCGGAATACTTAAAAGTATTATAGTATAGCATTATCATCTATCCGTAGAGCGAATTAGCCCCTCGCAGCGGATAGATTAGGCGGCGCTATCCAAGCCGTCTTGGGATAAAACGAAATTGTTTTGGAGGAATACCATGAAAACTTATATGGCAAAACCTGAAACCGTAGAGAGAAAGTGGTACGTCGTGGACGCCGAAGGTCAACCTTTGGGTCGTATGGCCAGCCAAGTGGCGGCCGTGTTGCGCGGCAAGAACAAACCCACCTTTACTCCCAACGTGGATACGGGCGACTACGTTATCATCATCAACTGCGCCAAAGTCGTGATGACCGGCGACAAGTTGAATCAAAAAATGTACAGACATCACTCCGGCTACGTCGGCGGCCTCAAAGAGAAAACCGCCAAAGACGTGATGGCCACCAACCCCTGCTTTGCCGTGCGTCAAGCCGTCAAAGGTATGCTTCCCAAGAATACTTTGGGCCGCAAGATGTTCAAAAAATTGTTCGTCTATGAGGGTGCGGAGCACAAGCAACAAGCCCAACAACCCGAGGTGTTGGAGCTCGTAGTGAAGTCCTACAACAAATAAGTGAGGTGTGAATATGGCTACTAAGAAAACCACGAAAAAGAAAGTTCAATTTTGGGGCACCGGCCGTAGAAAACACGCCGTTGCGCGCGTTCGCTTGATTCCCGAAGGCGAAGGCACCATCATCATCAACAAAAAGACCATCGACGAGTACTTCGGCGGTTTGGAAATCGTGAAGTCCATTGTGCGTCAACCCCTTACCCTTACCGAAACGTTGGGCAACTACGACGTGTACGTCAACGTGGCAGGCGGCGGCTACAACGGCCAAGCCGGTGCCATTCGTCACGGCATCGCCCGCGCCTTGGTCGAGGCGCAACCCGAGTTGAAAACCGACATCAAAAAGGCCGGTTTCCTCACCCGCGATCCTCGCATGAAAGAGCGCAAGAAATACGGTCTCAAAAAGGCCCGCAAAGCGCCCCAATTCAGCAAACGTTAAACCTTATCAAAAGAACCGCGCAAGCCTTAGTGCTGTTCCATTAGGGATTTTATGAAAAACTAAAGTTTTATGGTAATTGCACTTTCAAGCGGTGGACATTCAAGGATTTGGATTGATTTCCAAGTCCTTTTTGTTTGAACGGAGAACATTGGCAACTTATATAACGTTCGTTTCTCCGTTGGTCGATGGTTTGTGAAAATTGCCGAAATTGCTGAAAAGGGACTTGAAACGCTTGAAAATTTCGATAAAAAATAGTAAAATATTATAGAATTTACATTTAGGGAGTTGACAAGTCCGATGATGTGTGCGACAATCTTTGACAGACTGACAGACAGACGGCATAAGTCTGCCCGTTTTCCGGCTACTCCCAAACTTAATATAAGTAAAAAACAGCGTTTCGCGTCGGATCGGCATACTTATGCCGTCTGACAGGTAGCGCTGTTTTTATTGATAAAAAAAAACTGAAACAAGGAGTTTTAAGCATGGAACAAACCAGACAAAAAAGAACGGCGAAAGTCTTTCTCGCGGCGGTACTGACGTTTGTCGTAACGCTTGCGATGATTTTCGCCATCCTGCCGGCGGTCACCTTGACGGCGTACGCGGAAGAAACGACGGTCGATCTTTCCGCACTCGAAGCCGACTACGTGGCGCAGGACGGCGAAATTCTGACCGGCACGACTAACGGGAACTACAGAATTACGATTGCGAACGGCGCGACCGTCACCTTGAAAGACGCGACGATCAATTACAATAACGGTGCGGGCATCACCTGCAATGGCAATGCGACCATTGTTCTGGAAGGCACAAACAGCGTTCGGAGTTCGAAAAACAATTTCGCCGGCATTTTCATTCAGCAGGGCGGTACGCTCACCATCAAGGGCAGCGGATCGCTGACGGCAAGCGGCGCCCGCTGTGGTGCCGGCATCGGCGGCAATACTGATAAAGATTGCGGAAAGATCGTGATCGAAAGCGGAACGATCAACGCCTACGGCGGATATGAGTGCCCCGGTATCGGAAGCGGCTGCTCTGCGGATTGCGACGGTATCGAGATCAAGGGCGGTACGGTCTACGCGAAAGGGAATCAAGGCGCGGCGGGCATCGGTACCGCAAGTTCGGCTTTCTGCAGAGACATCACGATCTCCGGCGGCAAGGTCACTGCGGAAGTCGTGACTTACTATTATGATGATATATGGTGGGGCGGCGCCGGTATCGGAAGCGGTGTCCCTGTGGCTTTTTATGGCGCGGAATGTGAAAACATCACGATCACCGGCGGTAATATCACGGCAACAGGCGCCGAAAAAGCACCGGCGATCGGTGCGGGGTCCGGCTACAATGATTATAACAGTCATTGCGGCGATATTACGATCACCGACGGCGTTGGCAAATTGACGTTGAACAAAGGAAGCGGCTCTCCCCAGACGATCGGCGGCGGCGTGCATTCCGAGTACGGCAATGTGAGCGTCTTCGGCGTGGACGACGCTGTGACCACCAGCCCGTATACCTACCTCTCCGAGGGTGTGGACGGCGTTATCATTCTGATCGACGAGATCAACCCCGTCGGTGACAACGGAACTTGCAGAAACGCCGTGGTTACGGCGAGAGCTGCGTACGACAAGTTGACGAACGAAGACCAAGCGAAAGTCACCAACTACAACGTTTTGACGGCGGCGGAAGAGTATTTCACCGTCGATCTGTCCACGCTGTCGAGTGAATACGTCGCGAAAAACGGCGATACCCTCACCGGCACGCTCGGCGGAAACTACAAAATTACGATTGCGAGCGGCGCGACCGTCACGCTTGACACCGTAACGATCAATTGCAACAAGGACGCCGGTCTGACCTGCAACGGCGCAACCCTCATTCTCAAAGGGAAAAATACCGTCAGAAGTTCTGCGGAAGAATACCCCGGTATTCTCGTTGCCGACTACAGTCGGCTGACGATCTCGGGCGACGGCTCTCTGGACGTATACGGCGCAACGAACGCCGCGGGTATCGGCGGTCGTTATAATAAGGATTGCGGAACGATCGTGATCGAAAGCGGCACGATCACCGCACACGGCGGAACGTCGGGCGCCGGAATCGGATCGGGGAACTATGCTGCCTGCTCCGGAATCGAAATCAGCGGCGGTATCGTCAAAGCGTACGGCGGCGAAGAAGGGGGAGCGGGCATCGGAACCGGTGCGTACGCCTCGAACTGTGCGTACATCAATATTTCCGGCGGCAGGATCTACGCCCAAGGTACCGACTACGAATACGAATGGGGTTCGGCGGGTATCGGCACCGGCGTCAGCTGTGCCATAACATCGGGGGATTCGACCTGCGAAAAGATCACGATCACCGGCGGTAATATCGAGGCGGTCGGCGGCCCGGGCGCTGCAGCGATCGGCGCGGGATCCGGTTACAAGTTTTATGACGTGGAGATGGAAGAGGAATACGTCAGCACCAGCGAATGCAACGAAATTCTGATCACCGATGGCGTCGGCAAACTGAAGGCGACCAAAGGAAGCGGCTCTCCTCAGACCATCGGCGGCGGAAAAATTTCCAGATGCTATTGGGGCGTAAAAGTCCTTGGCGGCGACGCGGTGACCGAAAGCCCCTATAACTACCTTTCTCCCGGACCTGCCGGCGTCATCGCGCTGATCGACGAGATCCCGAACCCCGTCGTGGTGAACAACGCGTGCAAGAACGCGATCGCGGCGGCGAGAGCGGCGTATGACAAACTCGAAACCGAAGATCAGAAAGCCCTCGTCACCAACTACGACGTGCTGACGGACGCGGAAGCGGTCTTTGCCATAGCGAATGCAAACGAAAAGATCGACGCGCTCCCTGCAGTCGAAGATATCACGGTCGCGGATAAGGACAAAGTAGAAGCAGCACGTGCGGCTTATGACGCTCTCGGCGACAAGAAGGATGAAATTGACCCTGAAAAGGTCGCAAAACTCGAAGCGGCAGAAGCAAAATATGCCGAAGTCAAAGAAGCGGATGACACCGCAAAGGCGAACAGCGTCAGTGAAAAGGTCAACGCTCTTCCTGCAGCCGAAACAATCACTGTTGAAAATAAGGAAGCGATCGAGTCCGCAAGAGCGGAATACGACAAACTGACCGAAGATCAGTTGAAGAAACTCCCTGAAGGAACGCTTACAAAACTCGAAGCGGCAGAACAAGCTCTCAAGATAGCCATCGTCGAAGATTTGATCGACCAAATCCCTGACACGTTCACTCTTGAAACTTTGGACGAGATCAAAGAAAAGATCGACGCGGCAAGAGCGGCTTATGACAAATTGTCTGACGATGAGCAAAAACTCGTAGACGAAAACAAGTATGAGGTTTTGACGGACGCGGAATCGTCTTATATCGTTTGGAACGCCTTGAAGTTTATCAAAGCAATCCCGGACGAGATCGAATATACGTCCGAATGCAAAGCGGCTATCGACGCGGCACGTGAAGCCTTTGACGCTGTGCCTGAGAACGATAGAGTCCAAATTAGCAAGAGCGACAGAGACAAACTCTCTGCGGCGGAAGAAGCATACAAAGCGCTTGACGACCAAGCAAAAGCTTCCCAAGTGGAAACACTTATCACAAATATCGGTACGGTAGAACTTACCGTCAACAGCAAAGCTTTGATCGATACGGCAAGAGAAGCCTACGACGCTTTAACGGAAGCTCAACAAGCATTTGTCAAAAACTATACTGTTCTTACAACCGCCGAGTCGACTTACAAGGCTTTGGGTGTAAAGGACGTCATCGCAAACATCGGCACGGTTGAATACACCGTGGAGAGCAAAGCCAAGATCGACGCGGCACGTGAAGCATACGATGCGCTTACCGCAGATCAAAAAGCTCTTGTTGACAACACAACCACGCTTACAACCGCAGAAACGACGTATACGACTTTGAAAACCGACAACGACGCGGCAGACGCTGTGAAAGCAAAGATAAATGCTATCGGCGGAGTAGAATATACCGCGGAGAGCAAAGCCAAGATCGACGAAGCGAAAGCGGCTTACGCGGCTTTGACCCCCGAACAAAAGGCGCTCGTTAACAACGCAAACACCTTGACAACCGCCGAAACGACCTATGCGACCTTGAAAGCCGACAACGAAGCGGCGGAAGCGGTTGTTGCAAAGATCAACGCCATCGGCACGGTGGAATACACTGCCGAAAACAAAGCCAAGATCGACGAGGCGAATGCGGCTTACGAGGCGCTGACTCCCGAACAAAAAGAACTTGTAACCAATTACAGCGTTCTGACGACTGCCGAACAGACTTACGCAGAGAAAGAAACCGAAGCGACCGCGAAGAAAGGTCTTCCCGGCGGCGTGGTGGCGCTGATCGTCATCCTCTGCGTGCTGGTAGTCTGCTGCGGCGGATTCGCGATCTTCTGGTTCGTGGTCAGGAAGAACACCTGGGCGGCGTTCGTCGAACTCGTCAAGGCCTGCTGCGGCAAGGTCGCGGCATTCTTCCGTAACCTCTTCAAAAAGAAATAATATCCAAACAAATCGTTTGGTCGAACCGAACGGAAAAAACAAAAAAACAGTTAGGGTGTTGAAGTTTTTCAACACCCTGATTTTTACAAAGAATTTTCTATGATATAATATCGTCAAAGTATCACGAAAGCAAAAAGTTCGCAAAAAACTTGTTCACTTCCCAAAACCGGGAAGTGAAATTTAAATTTTCAACGATATGACATAGCAGGCTGACCTTTTGATAAAGGTGTAGCCTACTACACCAAACGTTGTTTGCTCGTAGGCTTCTATCGAGGCTTTTTATTCACTTAAACAATTACTTACAACTTCATCGGAACCGTAGAAATCCCCGACTTCGACTGAAACAAACAAGAGAAAAGGCGTGGCATCACGCCACGCCTGATTCTCAAAGGACAGCCTTACCGAAAAATCCCTAATGGAAGTGCGGTTTTGCTTGCGCGGTTTTTTTGTGTCCACATCTATGGCTACGCATACAAAGATAGATAGATAGATAGATGGATAGATAATAGATAGATAAATAAATGGATTGATAGAAACGAAATAGGGCGTTTGTATTAGTCCGTTGGATCCATAGTTGATTGAACAAATAGAAAAACATCCACCGCGCGAACGGTGGATGTTTCCATTGACCGCGGCACCCCGCGGCCTTTGACGAGGAGACCTACTCCTCGTCGTTGGGTTTGTCATCGGTCTCCACAGAGGCGCCTTCCTCGGCGGGGACAGAATTGTCTTTGTCGGCCTCGGCGGACGTATTGCAGGCGGGGTTGATAGCCTTGCGTTTGCGCAAAACCACCACACACACGGCGCAAGCGGCCAACAGGGCGACAGCGCCTACCACGATGAGAACAATAGCCCAAGTGGGCAAGCCGCCGTGGGCGGACGCGTCTTTGACTCTACTTGCCGCCGAAGCATCTTGCATAGTAGCGGCACCATTCTGATAGATCAAAACGGTGGGGGCGGTATTTTCGTTGGCGGATTGCGACCCTTTGGCAACCACCACGTAGGCGTTGGCGGCGTCGTAGGTAGCGTTGTCCAGTTTGAATTGCGCCATATCCGAGCCATCGGCCGCAAGCACGTCGGCCAAACGATAGCCCACATAGATATCCGTACTGCCATCGGCATTGGCCACCGGCAAACGAAGGGCATCCAATTGGTCGAGGTCGGTCGCTTTGAGCGAAACGCCCAACACGCTGAGGCCGGTGGTAGCGGTAGCGGCGGATTTGGTGATGGCAATATCGTCCACCACATAGGTCTTGCCCTCGATGACGGTGTAGGTCGTAAGGCTCAAGCGGCCGTCCACCAGGTTGAGATAGGCATACACAGGCGACTCGGGCAACACGGTGCGGCTATCGCGCACGGGCGACAACTCGAAATTGCCTGCGGCGGTAACGTAGGAAGCAAAGGTGCTGTTGATATAGTCGTCTTTGGCTCTATCTTTGAGCGAAACCAACCCCGAATAGATGTAGTTGTAATACTTATCGCCCATGGTGCCCAAGTTGACGTACAACACGCCGCTGGGGTCGACTGCGGCTCCCGTAGCGTCGTAACGAACGTCTACGGGCAAATATTTTCCGTTCTCGTCGGCGGTGGCGCCGATATATTGGCTGACCGAATAGGTGTGGTCGTGCCCCTGCAACACCACGTCTACGTTGTTGGTGGCGAACAAGGGCGCAAGTTGTGCGCGCAACGCCACCACGTCCGCGTCGAAGGCGTGACTGCCCGCGGTGTACAAGCCTTTGTGCATCACCACCACGATAAACTGCACGTCGGTATTGGCATTGGCCTTTTGGAGATCCTCTTGCAACCAAGCGTATTGCGCCTCGCCCAAGGTCTTGTCGGCAGATAGATCGTTGGTGTTGAGCATAACGAAGTGCACGTTTTGGTAGTTGTAGGAATAGTAGAAGCCCGTCTCGTCCACCACGGCTACTTGCGGCGTGGCGGTAACGTAGCTTTGGCTGAAATGATGATCCTCGTGGTTGCCCACCACACCCGAAAAGGCATAGTTGGCCCACACGGCGGATTGGTCGTCCAGCAACCAGCCCCATTGCGCTATATTCTCGCCCTTGTCTACGTTGTCGCCGCAACTGATGACGTAGTAGGGATTGCCCTTGACTGCCTCGAGCATATTGGGCAGAGAGGCGGTATAGTTGGCCTCTATACTACCCTGAATATCGGTCATGGCCATGACGCCGAAGCCACCCGAGGCCTTGGGCGTGGTAAAGTGATAGGTCGGCGTCCAATCGTACTTGGTGCCGCCCTCCGCATCGCTATCTACCGCGCGCAGGCGATAATAATAGGTAGCGTCGGGTCGCAGCCCCTCCAAAACAACGTCGAAATCGTTGTATTGGCGGTAGGCATAGGTCATATTGATATAGGTGATGCCCAAGTCGATGGTGGGATACTCTATCCACACGTTTTTGCCCTCGTAGCGCGTGATGGTCGCGCCCTCGAAGGCGGCGTTGTCGGCCAACTGCAACTCGCTGTAGTAGTGGCGTGCATTGGCGGCGCCCGCCTCGCTCCACTCGTATTGCTTGCAAGTGGCCTCGGGCGTGGAATAGTCCACGTCGCGTTGGGTAAACCAGCGGATCTGTTTTTTGCCGACGTCGAGATTGCCCTCGTCGTCTATCACGTTGCCAAGCGTTATCTTGGAGGGCAACAAGCCGTTCTCTTGGGTGGCCACCACCTTGACGGTATCGTTGCCGTCGGCGTCCATATAGTAGGTGTGGCCGCGCATGGCGCTCTTGTCGCCGGCATAGGTCAACTCCACGTGGAAGTTGTCGGTAACGCTATAGGGGAACACGCCTTGTTCGCCATTGCGCTCTACGCCGTCTACGCTGTCGTCAATGACCACCGAGCGCACGATATAGGCGCCGTAGCTACCCAAGTTGACGCAAAACGCGTCGGTAACGTATTTGTCCAGCAACTCCTCTTTGATAACGGTAGACAAAGTATGCTCGGCGTCCAATTTGCCTATGTAGCCCAGCGCCAGATCTACGTAGCTGTGAATGTCGCGCCCCAACAGATCCTGCGCCAAGCCGTAGACGTCGATGGAAAGCATATCCAAAGCGGACAGCAGATCGCCAAAGACGTCGGGCAAACTGCGTACAAACTTCATAAGGCTACTGACGTCCATACCGACGTAGGCCTTTTGACCCAACTTGCCTTTGCGCGGCTCGATGAGCGTTTTGACCAAAGCGACGTAGGTGTTGTCCGAATTGAACAAGTCGCCTGCCACCGCGCTGAGGTCAAAGCCCTTGCCGTTCTTGACGTCGTCGGCCGTAACCGTAGAGGCTTGGTCAAGGTGGCGATAGTTGATGGCGTCGCCCCAATAGATGGGGGCGTTGAGAATAAGCTCCACCTCGGGCAACACGCCGCGATAGAGCAGATCCTCTACGAAACGCAAGAATTGACCGCTCTCCATCACTTCGAGCAAACTGCTGATGGTGTCGGGCACGGTAGACGAATCGTGATGCTGACCGCCAACCAAGTGGTTGCCGTAGACGTAGAGCAGTACGTCGTCAAGATACACGCCCAACTTGCGATCGAAACTGTAGTCCTTGCCGAGGAAATAATCCACCAAATCAAGGGCAAATTGCGTAAGATGATAGCCCGCTTTGGGCTCGGCGGACAAAGAGAAGGAGCCATCGGCCTCCGCTACGAATTGGTAGAGATCCAACGCGGCCAAGTCGTCGAGCACCTTGTCTACCACGGGGTACAAAAAGCCGAAACTCGCGCTGTTTTGCAGACCCGTCGTGTAGCCGCGCAGGGTATCCATCAAGTTTTCGTTGACGATATTGCCCGCCATATTGGCTATCATCTTTTTAAGAGATAGCGCCATATAGTCGGCCAAGTCCTGATAGTTGCCGTCGGCGTCCTTTTGGTAGGCCTTAACTTTGGCGTATTCGCCCTCGGCCGAAACCTCGTAGCGCTCATAGGCAAACACGGTTTGGTCGGCTTCTTGCGCATTGAAGTGCAAGAAGTGCAACGTAGACCAAGCGTCCTCGGCATAGCCGCCGTCTTGGTAGTAGGTTTGTTGGAAGGTGAGATCGCGCCAGCCCGAGCCCATGCAAGTGGTGGAGCCCGTCTCGAAGTCGTAGAACACACTGCCCGCCTGCGATACTTCGCTCTCGATGTCGTTGGTGTGTTGGTGCCCCGTAAAGACGTAGCGAATGCCGTTGTCGGCCATATTGGTGTACACGTCCTCCCAGTTGTCGTAGCAGAACAAGCTGATGACCTCGTCCTCGGTGTCGAAGTGGGGCAACACGTTTTCGTGCGCCAACGACAACACCAAGCGGTGGTCGGCCACGTCGCCGCCCTTGCGTAGGCTATCTATCAACCAGTTGAGTTGCGCCTCGGTCACATAGCCGCCCGTGGTCTCATGCCAACCGCAGGAAGACACCACGCCCAATTTGTCGCCCTCTTTGACGCCCGTCCACTTGTGGCTGTTGGCGTCTATGCCCAGCACGGTAAGGTTGCCCACACGCGCTATGTAGCTACAGGCACCGTGGCGCGAGGCGCGCGCATAATATTCCATATCTTTGTCCACCTTGTAGCCTGCTATTTCTTGTGCGGTAGGCTCCACTTCGGTAAGCGCGTCGCTGGGGTCGCCGTTTTTGTCGTAGACGGCGTATTGATGGCTATAGATATAGTCGCCGAAAGCGTCGGCCGCGTCGTAGTTCTTGGCCAAATACACGGGCTTCTCCAAGGGTTGGGGACGCGTACTACGCGTAATGCCGTCCTCATACCAATAGTCGCTCTCATAAAAATACTCGAGCGATACGCCGTCGGCCATTTGGCAAGGCGCTTCATGCACGCCTTCTTTGCGCCCCTCGCAGTTGCAATAGCCAAAGTCGCTGTAGATACTCATAAACTCGAGCATCGTGGTGGTCTGCACGCTGCGCGTGCCCAACGAGGCGAGGTAGGCTCGCATCTCGTCGGCGTCGGCCGCAGCCAGCACCTCTTGCCAATCGGCGTCGTCGACAGCGGGCGAATAGGCCTTGCTGTTTTGGTTGTCGATGTCGTGGTTGCCGGGAATGGCGAATATCTGAAATCCCGCCAAGCTTTCATACCCCTCGGTAGCGGACAAACCGCGCACTTTGGCGGTAGCGGCCGTAAACAAACGCGCCACGCCCAAGTGGTCGGCCAATTCGCCGTTGGAAGTAAGGTCGCCCGTAACGAACACGTAGAGAGGTATATCCCCCACGGGTTTGAGCAAAGGGTCGCCTTGCGCATCCACCTTGACCACACCGCTTGCGTCGAATTGATAGATCATTTCGTCAAAAACGGCTTCGACTGCGGCCTCGGTCTGCTCCAAAACCTTGTAGCTGGTATTGCCTGCGGCCTGATAGGCGGGCGAATAGATATTGCAATACTCCTCTATCATTACGTGAATATCGGAGATATGCGCCACTTTCACCTCGCTTTGGCTTGCTACGGCGTCGGCGGAGTCGGCAAGGGCGGTAAAGCTGGCGCCCACCATCGCAACGATGGCCACCACCATTACCACGGCAACGATAATGACATTAGACTTTTTCATAATTCCTTCCTTTTTGCCTTGCGGCGGGTTATGCTTCCTTTTGCCTTGCGGCGGGTTAGTCGTGATCGATAAGGCTCTTGCCCGTCATTTCTTTGGGCTGCTCGAGGTGCATCACCTCAAACAAGGTGGGCACGATATCCGCCAAGATACCCTCGTGCAAGGTAACGTTCTTGTATTCGTCGTTGACCAAAACGAGGGGTACCAAGTTGGTGGTGTGCGCCGTGTGGGGACTGCCGTCCTCGGCGATCATCTTCTCGGCATTGCCGTGGTCGGCAGTGAGCAATGCGGTGCCGCCGATGGACAAAATGGTCTCGATGACTTGTTTGACGCAATTGTCCACGGCCCTGACTGCTTGCTCGGCAGCGGGGATAATACCCGTATGTCCCACCATATCGCAGTTGGCAAAGTTCAACACCATCAAGTCGTATTTGCCGCTCTTGATGAGTTCGCAAGCTTTGTCTGCCACCTCGTAGGCGCTCATTTCGGGCTTCATATCAAAGGTAGCCACGTCGGGACTGGGGATAAGCACGCGATCCTCGCCCGGATTGGGGGCCTCTACGCCGCCGTTGAAGAAGAAGGTAACGTGGGCGTATTTTTGAGTCTCGGCTATGCGCAGCTGGGTGTAGCCGCACTTGGACACGTACTCACCGAAAGTATTGACGTACTCCTGCGGCTTGAAGGCGATATCCACGCCCGTAAACTTTTCGTCGTATTGCTTGAAGCACACATAGTAGGGGTGCAGATATTCCGCGCGGGGAAAACTGTCAAACTCGGGGAAAATAAACGCGCGGGTGATTTGACGCGCACGGTCGGGGCGGAAGTTGAAGAAGATGATGGCGTCCTCTTTTTGGATATTGCCCACGGGGTTGCCCTGCTCGTCCACCACCACGGAGGGCAGCACGAATTCGTCGGTAACGCCGCGCTTGTAGCTATCCGCCATAGCCTCCGAGGCCGAGCGGAAGCGCAGACCCTCGCCTTTGGTCAGCATATTGTAGGCCTTCTCGTTGCGATCCCAAGCAAAGTCGCGGTCCATGGCGTAGAAACGCCCGCATACGGTAGCGATGGTGCCCACGCCGATTTGGTCGATGTGCTTTTGCAGATCTTCCACAAAACCCAAGCCCGAGGTGGGGTTGACGTCGCGGCCGTCCATAAAGCAGTGCACGAACACGTCCTTGACGCCCATTTGCTTGGCCATTTGAAGCAAGGCGTACAGGTGCGTGATGTGGCTGTGTACGCCGCCGTCGGACAATAGGCCGAACAGGTGCAAGCGTTTGCCCTTTTCGATGGCGTAGCGCATGGCGCCCACCAACGCTTCGTTCTCGAAGAAGTCGCCGTCCTCTATACTCTTGGTAATGCGAGTGAGATCTTGGTAGATAATGCGCCCGGCGCCCATATTGAGGTGACCCACCTCGCTGTTGCCCATTTGGCCGTCGGGCAAGCCGACGCTGAGGCCCGAAGCGCCCAACTTCGTGTTGGGATAGGTGCGGCGCAAATAGTCCACGTAGGGGGTGCCTGCGTTGAGAATGGCGTTGCCCGGGGACGGGGGCGCAATGCCAAAGCCGTCCATAATGATGATGCTATAAAATTTATCCGTTTTTCTCATAGTTCCTTGTATGACAAAGGCAAAAGACGATGTTTTCGCCTTTTGCCCGTGTTGATTGGCTATTTGCTTAGAAATGCACTACTTTGTTGAAGTCTTCGGCCTTGAGAGAGGCACCGCCGATCAAACCGCCGTCGATCTCGGGCATGGCCATCAATTCGCTGGCGTTTTTGGCGTTCATACTGCCGCCGTATTGGATACGCACCAAATTTTCGGCACACTTGGGGCAATACAACTCGGCCATAAGGTCGCGAATGATCTTGATGGTGTCGTTGGCGTCTTGGGCAGTGGCGGTCTTGCCGGTGCCAATGGCCCACACGGGCTCGTAGGCGATGACCACGTTCTCCAAATCCTCTTTGGCCACGTCGGTAAAGGCGATCTTGGTTTGGCGGCGTACCACTTCGGCGGTGATGCCTGCCTCACGCTCCTCCAGCGTTTCGCCTACGCAAAGGATCACCTTGAGCCCTGCGGCCAAGGCGGCTTTGACGCGTTGGTTGACGGTCTTGTCGGTTTCACCGAAATAGGTGCGGCGCTCGCTGTGGCCGACGATGGCGTACTCCACGCCCAACTCTACCAACATATTGGCGCTGATCTCGCCCGTAAAGGCACCCTTTTCGGCCCAGTGCACGTTTTCGGCACCGACTTTGATGTTGGTGCCTTTGCACATTTCCACAGCCGTGGCCAACGAGGTGTAGGGGGTGCAGATGACCACGTCGCACTTGGCGTCGGCCACCAAGGGGATCAAATCGGTGATGAGAGCCTTGGTTTGGGCGATGTTGTTGTTCATTTTCCAGTTGCCTGCAATGATGGGTTTTCTTGCCATAATAAATTCTCCTTTTGAGTTTGTTTCTGTTTTGTTCCGAATAGAACCGTTTGTTTGCCGCCTCGGCCTTCGGCGCGGCGCACGATCGCGATTGCCGCAAGAGGCTTGCCAAGGTAGAGAGCGAACGCCCAGTGTACCGACGTACACGGCGCGAGCGAGCGACTGAAAGTCCCACTTATCGCTCGATAGCCACCCTACCCCTATGTCCTTTCCCTCACCAACGATACATAATCGAGATGAGAGAGAGGGCTTGCTAAGGTAGAGAGCGAACGCCCAGTGTACCGACGTACACGGCGCGAGCGAGCGACTG
>CAMPCZ010000032.1 GCA_946648015.1 uncultured Clostridia bacterium | reverse complement strand
CGACAAAATGTAGCGTCGACAAATAGAATAGCAAAACGAAACGCCCGCTTGCCAAGCAAGCGGGCGTTTCGTCGCAAGAGGGTTAGAACTCCTCTATTTGCTCCACCGACAAGATGAAAGGATACTCTTGGGTGATTTTGAGTAGCGCCTCGGCCGTGTAGGTCATCTCGGTGTGCATCTCCAACTCGGCCTGCACCGTGCCGTCGGGCATACGTTGCGTTTTGAATTTGAGGAACTTTTGTACGTGGAATATCTTGCGCACCGTTTCGAGTTGCTCCTCATCCGACAACACAATGGTGGCGTGCAACACCAAAAACATACGCGTGCGGAAAAATTTGATGGGCAAGTGCAACAACACCTGTATAGCCAATATAATGACGGTGGCGATAGAGCCGATGACGTACATACCCGCACCGAACGCCATGCCCAGCCCCGCCGTAGCCCATATGCCGGCGGCGGTGGTCAGACCGCGCAAACTGTCGCGGCGATACATAATGATGCCCGCGCCCAAAAAGCCTACGCCCGACACGACTTGCGCCGTGATACGCGCGGGGTCGGCACCCCGAACACCCTCGGCAAACACGCCGCCCTCGGACAAATCGGAAAAGGCGTACTTGGACAAAATCATCATCAAGGCCGCGCCGATGGCCACCAAGGTGTGGGTACGCACGCCCGCCTCTTTGGAGCGTGACTTGCGCTCGAAACCGATGATGAAGCCCGACGCCGCCGCGCAAGCCAAGCGCAGCACGAAGTCCCATAAATGGTCGCTCCACCAGCCGTTGATATCTATAGACGTGATAACCGAAAGCATATGTCTACCCCTATTCGTTGAGCATAGTAAATCGATAGCCTATGCCGCGCACCGTTTCGATATAATCCATTGGTACTTTTTCGCGCACGTGGGTAAGGTGCACGACCACAGTGCCCGAGTCGCCATAGGGTTGCATACCCCACACTTCGCTGAAGATCTTGTCCTTGCTGAACACGCGGTTGGGGTTAGACGCCAAAAAATAGAGCAGATCGAACTCTTTGGCGGTGAGCGCCACCTCCTCGCCCTTGAAGAACACGCGGCGAGACAAAGGCTGTATGCGCAAATCGCGGTAGACGATATCCACGCCGTTGTCGGCGGTGCTGCCCTTTATGCGCTCGTAGCGGGACAAGTGCATTTTGATGCGCGCCACCAATTCGGCAGGGTCGAAGGGTTTGGTGATATAGTCGTCCGCGCCCAAGCCCAAACCGCGCAATTTGTCTATCTTTTCGATGCGCGCCGTTACCATCAGGATGGGTATGTCCTTGGTCTTGCGCAGGCGGCGACAAATCTCATACCCGTCTATGTCGGGCAGCATCAAGTCGAGCACTATTAGGTCAAAATTCTCGGCTTCGGCTCGTTGCAAGCCGCTCTTGCCGTTGTTTTCGATTTGCACCTCGAAGCCCTCCAGCTCCAAGTAGTCGCGCTCGATATTGGCAATGCCCTTTTCGTCCTCGATCAATAGGATACGTTTCATTTCTTCCTCCTATATGGTAAAATGATTTCTATCGTCAAGCCGTTGTCGTTGTAGGCTTGTATTTGTCCGTTGTGAGCCGTAACGCAATTTTTGACAATGGCCAACCCAAGGCCACTGCCGTCGGTGGGATTGGTACGGCTGGCG
The DNA here is from genome assembly GCA_946648015.1 of uncultured Clostridia bacterium. Lineage (GTDB taxonomy): Bacteria > Bacillota > Clostridia > Christensenellales > CAG-1252 > RUG14300. The sequence continues at coordinate 14,974 of CAMPCZ010000032.1, read as the reverse complement.
TCGCCGCGGTAGTAACTTTCGAACACGTACTCCACCTCGTAGTCGGCAATGCCCGGGCCGTCGTCCGCCACGCGCACCACCACGTTGTCCTCCACCAACTCGGCCGTTATCAAAACGTGGGCCTCCTCTTTCACCTTGTATTTGAGGCTGTTGTCGCACAGGTTTTGCCACACGCGATTAAATTGGTCCTTGTCCACGTTGACCCACAGCTTTTTGTTTTTGGGCAGTTTGCACTTGAGCCTGAGGCCGCGCGCCGCATAGGCGATGTAGTGCTTATCCACAAAGGTCTGTATCAACTCGCACATGTCGCGCACCACAAAGCTGTAGGTGATCTCGTGCGTTTCCACCTTGGTAAAGTCGGCGAGTTTGGCGACCAAATTTTCCATCTCCAACGCCGTGGAGTAGATGTTGTTGATATACTCCTCCTCTTTGCCTACGCGCTTGGCCACGCCGTCGAGCAAACCTTTGGCGTGCGTCTTGATGACAGTGAGCGGGGTGCGCAAGTCGTGGCTGATGCCCGATACGACTATGCCGCGCTCACGATCCGCCGCCTCTTTGGCCATGGTGGCGTCGCGCAATTTGCGCCGTAGCATATCGAAGTCCACCAATAGCGCCGTGACCTCGTCGCGCCGCTTGGTGGGGCGCAGGCGCAACGTCTGCTCGTAATTGCCGTTGTACACCTGGTCCATGGCGGACTTCAGCTTGGAAAGTCGCGGGAAGATGACCTGTATCTCCACCACCACACTACCCACAAAGACAAGCAGCAACGCCACCAGCATTACGCCAAGGTACACGCCCACGTTGCGGCGCAACACGGGCAAGATATTGTTGTCGTCGTTGACGGCGTGCACGGTATTGCCGTCGAACGTCCTCGATACGATGACTATGCCGTCGTACACGGTAGCCGTCGTCTTGTCGGGCAAGCGGGGCGCCCGCGTTGCCACAGCCAGTGCCACGTCGTAGGCCACACCCTCGTTGGCCAGCGTTTTGCCGTCGGCGTCGACGAGCAACAATTGATAGCCCATATCCGCGAACTTGTTTTGCGCGACTTTGAGTTTTGCGCCCAAGTTGCCGCCCGAAAACGCGCCGTCGTTGATGGACTCCAGTCGCGCCTTGACCGCGGTCATTTCCTCTATGTCCACCAAGTTGGCGTCGCTGTTGTCGATAGAACGTATCAGCAAAAAAACACCTACGGCGGTGATTGCCAGCAGGACCAAAGCAAATACCAAATTGATGACGATAAGCTTTTTGCGCAACATAGTAATATTATTTTACTACAAACATTTTGCTTTTTCAAGAGGGGTACGCAATTTTTATGCACCCCTCACCCAACGTACACAGACTATTTGAGCAGCACCTTTTGGGCCTTTTCGTCGAGGTAGGCACCCGCGCCGCCTATGGGCGTGCTGTATTGCGCGCTATGAAAGTCGCTGCCGCCCGTGCAGATGAGTCCGAATCGCTTGGCAATGGCCTTGAGATTGGCGCGCACGTCTTGGCCGTAGTTGGGATAATACACCTCTATGCCCTTGAGCCCCGCTGCCGTCAAGTCCTCCACGATTTGGGGCAAAGCCTTGGCCTGCAACATACGAAAGGGGTGCGCCAGCACCGCCACACCGTCGAAGCGGCGCACCAAGGATACGGCGTCGGCGGGACTGACGCGCATACCTTCCACGTAGCACGGCGCACCTTTGCCTATGTATTTGTCGAACGCTTCGGCCTTGGAGCGCACAAACCCCTGCCGTACCAGCAATTCGGCCACGTGCGAGCGCCCCACAGAGGGCGAGTCCAACTCGTCGCCCACCTCTATCTTGACGCCGTGGTGGCGCAACTTTTCGACCACGCGCCACACGCGCTTGCGGCGAAGGCTCTGCAACTTGGCTATCTCGTCCAAAAATTGCATATCACGGTAGGGTACGTTGTAGCCCAATACGTGCACTTCCTCGCGCAGATAGGTGCTGAATTCGACGCCAGCAAGGCAGGTGATACCCTCGGCGGTAGCGGCCGCCACGCCCTCCTCCAGCCCCGCCACGGTGTCGTGGTCGGTTACGGCCATAACGGTCAGCCCTTTTTGGCGCGCTATTTCCACCACCTCGGTGGGCGTATTGTGTCCGTCCGAAAAGGTGGTGTGTATATGTATATCGCAAGGCAAATTCATACTATTCCTCCGTATCATCCGTGTCGTCTGCCGCCGCTAAGCGCCCGTCCAACTGCTGCACCGACGACAATTTTACGTTGATCCGTCGCGTACGCTCCCCCGTTTCGTGCAAGGTGCGTGCCGCGGTGTCGAGTTGGCGCTCGGCGCGCTCCAAATCGCCGGCAAAACGGCGGAATTGCTTTTGCACCACCGCCAACAGATCCCATATCTCTTTGCTGCGCTTTTCGACGGCCAACGTCTTAAACCCCATTTGCAAACTGTTGAGCAACGCCGCCAAAGTGGTGGGCCCCGCCACCATCACGCGGTATTCGTTGCGCAACGTTTCGCCCAATCCTTCACGCCGCATGATCTCGGCAAACAATCCCTCGATGGGCACGTACAACACGGCAAAATCGGTGGTACGCGGAGGCTTAATGTACTTGTCGCGCACGTCCTTGGCCTCCTCTTTGACGCGCCGTTCCAGCGCCTTGGCGGCCGCCTCCACGCCCTCTTTGTCGCCGCGGTCGGCGGCATTGACCAAACGCTCGTAGTCCTCGCGCGGAAATTTGCTGTCTATGGGCAAATAGACGCTCTCGCCCTCTCTCTTGCCCGGCAGGCGCACAGCAAACTCCACCACGCTTTGCGCATACATAGAGGGGCGAAAATTGGCCTCGTATTGCTCGGGCATCAGCACCTCGGCCAAAAGCCCCGCAAGGCTGGCCTCGCCCCACACGCCGCGCGTCTTGACGCCCGACAACACGCGTTTGAGATCATTCATATCGGTGCCGATGGCTTGCATTTCGCCCATGGTGGTATACACCTTGGCAAGGTTGTCGCTGATGAGTTGAAAGGACTGGGTGAGTTTGACTTGCAAATTCTCCTGCAACTCTTGGTCCACCACCTTGCGCATACGGTCCAACTGCTTGTTGTTTTCCTCGCGCAGAGCGCCCAACTGCCCCGCCACCTCTTGGCGCAAAGCGTCCAATCGCGCGGCCGTCATCTCGATATTCTGGCGTTGCTTGGCGTCCATGTCGGCGCGAATTTTGTCAAGTTTTTGCTCCATCTCCAGCCGCTGTTCTCGCAAGCTTTGACGCATTCTTTCGGCCATTTCCCCCAACTGCTTGAGGGTTTGCTCGCTAGCCGCCTGTTGCCTGGCCTCGGCCAAAGCCGTTTTGCCGTCCAAATTGGCCACGTAGCCGTTTAATAACAAGGCGGTATTTGCGTTGACGCTCTCGGTTTGACTGCGCAGACTTTCCTTGATCTCCGCCACGGTTTTGCCTTCGTCTTTGCCCATAGAGCGCAGACGACGATATACCGCCGCCACCAATGCCACGGCGGCCAGCGACGCCGCCAATGCGGCGATTGCAATCGCCAATATTACGGTTTCCATCGGTTTTCCCCCTTGATTTGCTCTACTATGGCCACCGCCTCCTCTCTTGTGGGGCACAGTAGCCGCGCGGCGCAATGTCGACAAATCGCCTGCATTGTATGTCCTAGGGCATAGCGCGGCACCCCCATAGCCTCTATCTCGCCGGGCGCGAGGGGCAGATCCTTGTGCGTAAGCGGCACAGCGGCTCGCCGAATGGCCCGCCACGCTGCCTTGGCGCGTTCGGCATCGAGTGGGTCGTGCCACAAAGGCGCAATGCCTTCTATTTCGCCGCCGTATTCGGCAGCCCACAGGCGCCACCCCACCTCGGAGTCGGGGCGATAGAGCCCCTCCAAGTAGCGGCGCACACCACGCACTACGGCATTGGGATAGCGCAATCCGTCTTGTCCCAACAAGCGCAAAGCCGCCTCTCCGTCCGCGGCGCCCAACGCCAAACACAAGCCCGCAAGGCGGGTGAGATGTAAGGGGGGCAGACCTTGGAGTTGCTGCGCCACGCCGCGCGCGGCCACCGCCCCCATATAGGGCCAAATACCCACCTCGTCGGCAAGCCGCAGGCCGGCCTCGAAGGCATTGGGCACGCCGTATTTGACGTCGGCAAGCAAAATTTTGTCCAATTCTTCGCGTTTGCGCTCGGCGCTGATGTCGGCAAGCAGTCCGCATTGCGCCTTGGCCACCGCAAGGGTTTGCGCCTCGGGCACAAAGCCCAACTCGGCGCAAAACCGCACCAAACGCAAAATGCGCAGCCCGTCCTCGCCGAAAACGGCCTCGGGCGCGCGAGTCGTGCGCACCAACCCGTGCGCAAGGTCTTCGAGCCCGCCGGTGGGATCCACCAACGCGCCGGTATGGCAATCGAGATAGACTGCGTTTATCGTAAAGTCGCGGCGCAAAGCGTCTTCTTGCACCGTTTGCACAAAAGTTACCGATTGGGGCGTATGCACGCCGCCCGACGGATAGCTGTCGCGGCGAAAGGTAGTGTACTCGTATCGCTCGCCGGCATAGCGCACGAGCACCGTACCCACGCGCGGATTGACGGGCACTATCTCCACGTCTGCATTTGCTATCGCCGCGCTCAGTTGCGCCACCGTAAGGGGGCCGCAAATATCCACGTCGGTGCCGCCGTCCCGCCCCCACAAAAGGGCGTTGCGCACGTATCCCCCCACCACGTACAGGGGGGACTGCAACCGCTTGGCTAGCGCGGCCAGCGCCGTAGGCACAGTCGGGTGCATACTATTTGGCGTATATGCGAGGATCCAGCACGCACACGTCGGGCAAATTGCGATATCGCTCGGCATAATCCAACCCATAGCCCACCACAAATGCGTTGGGTATGGTAAAGCCGATATAGTCGCCCTCGATGTCGGTTTGCCTACCCTCGGGCTTGTCCAGCAACGAACAGATGCGCACCGATTTGGCATCTCGCGCCTCGAACAAGCGTTTGAGATATTTGAGGGTAAGCCCCGAGTCGATGATATCCTCTACGATAATTACGTTTTTGCCCGAAATGGGGCTGGACAAGTCCTTGGTAAGGCGTACTTCGCCGCTCGACTTGGTGTCGTTGCCGTAGCTCGACGTAGCGATAAAATCCAACTTGATGTCGAGGTCGATATGGCGGATAAGATCGCAATAAAAAATGCAGGCGCCACGCAAAGTGCATACCATCAGCACTTCTTCGCCTTGGTAATCCCGCGTGATTTGCGCGCCCAATTCGGCCACGCGCTGTTGCAACTGCTTCTCGGTGTAGAGCACCTCGCAAACGTCTTGGTGTAATTTCATTCAGCTCTCCTCCGTAATGGTATATATTCTCCTCGTGTTTTCGTCCACCGCCACCGTGCGGCTGATGTCCGCCCAGCACACGAGCACTTGGTCGTCTACGGCCACTACGGGGTAGCGATCGCGCACCCGAAGCGGCACTTTTTTGTCGGTGAAGTAGTCACCCAGCGACTTGGTGCCACCGCCGAACTTGGCAATGACGTCGCCCGCTCGGCGCAGGCGCAACACCGCGCCCGCAGGTATTTTGTCCGCATCGAAGCGCAACCGATCGCCCTCGCGATAGGGGCGCACCACTATGGCGGTGCCAAAAGCAAACCGCCCCTCGCCGAAGGGATAGACCGCACCCGATGGTGAAAAGGGGTGCCAAAACGCCACCCGATCGTATTCGGCGGCCACCTCCAGCCCGTGCGGCAAAGTGATGCGGCCGTCCTTGGGCAGGTTCAAAACCGCTTGGATATGCTTGGCCTCCAAGTCCACCCCCCAGTCGAAGTGGCGCAAGGCGCGCCGCACGCTCCACTTGGCCAAGGCAGGGTGCGTCGTCAACGCTTCGCGCGGCAAAAACACCACGTCGCCCTCTACGGTGGGCGCTACCGACAATTCGTCCAGCAAGCACACCTCCTCGCGGGCGGTATCGGCCAACTGTGCAATCGCTTGGCGATAGGCGGGATAGCGCGCCTCCACGGCGGGCAACACCGTGTGGCGCAGATAATTGCGTGTGTACGTTTGATCGCGGTTGGTGGCGTCCTCGCGATAGGGCACTGCGTTTTGCCGAGCGTACGACTCTATCTCGAGCCGCGTATAATGCAAGAAAGGGCGTATATAACCGTCGCGCTCCTCTATGCCTACCAAGCCACCCAGCCCGGTGCCGCGCAACAGGTGCATCATTACGGTCTCTGCCTGATCGTCCAGATGGTGCGCGGTAGCCACGCAACATACCCTACCCGACTGCAACGTCTCGGCAAAAAAAGCGTGTCGCAATTCTCTGGCGGCTTGTTCCAGGCCGATATGGCGGTCGGCCGCCAAAGCCGGCGCGTCCACACGGCGCACCAGACACTCTACACCGAGCGTATGGCAATAGTCTTGCACCAAAGCCGCGTCGGCAAGGGACGCCTCGCCCCGTATGCCGTGCTCGACGGTAAGGGCCACCACGTCGGCGCCCGCCGCGTGCAAATAGTGCAATAGACTCATAGAGTCCACGCCGCCCGAAACGGCCACGCCGATGGTGCCGTATTGTTTCGCCGCAAAATCGAGAGGGTTCATTAAAGGCAAAAACACCGCGGGGATACCGTGGTGCTCGCTAGTGTCGGTTGACCTACAGGTCAAACACTTTCAAAAAGTCGTCGCGGCGCAAAACGCCTTCGTTCTTTTTGTAGATGGCACCGTCCTTGAAGCAAATGAGGGTGGGTACCACGCGTATCTTGCATTGGTCCGCCAAATCGGGGGCCTCGTCTACGTCGCATTTGACGATCTTGAAGGTGTCGAACTCTTGCTCCAACGCCTCCAAGATGGGCGATTGCATCTTGCAAGGGCCACACCAAGTGGCAAAAAAGTCCACCACCACCGGGCGGTCGCTCTGCAAAACTTCTTGTTGCCAATTATCAGCGGTTACGTGTATCATACTATCTCCTTTGGGCTTGGCCCGTTTGCTTTTTTATTATATATCAACTTGGACATATATGCAAGTGTTTGCCAAAATCTCTATCGCTATACATAGAGGTTCGTCGCGTCGCAAGGCATCGCTTTGCACCCGCACGCAAAACGCCGCCCGCAGGCGGCGCTCCGTCAAAACCCTATTCTACGCTAAACAAAATATCGCCGTACGTGGGGTAACGCCAATATTTGGCAGGCGTCAAGCGTTCCAAATCGTCGGCGACGGCTCGCACGCGGCGCATAGCCGGAATGACGCGGTGCGCATATACGTCCGCCGCCGCGGCGCCTTGGTAGGCGGTGGCTTCGCTGACGGCCACAGCGAGCGCCTTGACGTATTGCATTTCGGCGAGGTAGAGGTCGTTGACCTCTTTGAGCGTTTCGCCGTCGGCAGGTAGCCCAAGCGACTTTAGCTGCGTCTCCACGCGGGACAACTCGTCTATATACCCCAGCACAGACGGCAGCACGTCGCGCCGCACCATATCCGCCAGGGTAACGGCCTCTATGTGCAACGTCTTGTTGTAATTGTCCAGCAAGATCTCTCGGCTCGCCTCCAACTCCTCGGGGCTGTACACGCCGTGTTTGGCATACATCTTCACGTTTTTGGGGTCGGTCAGATGCGCCAGCGCCGTGGGCGTGTCGGTCAGTTGCAATAGCCCTCTCGCCGCGGCCTCTTGGCTCCACTCGGCGCTGTAGTTGTTGCCGTTGTAGATGATGCGGCCGTGCTTGCGCAAGGTGTCGCGCATCAATTCTTTGATGCAAGCGGCGCGGTCCTCGGCAGCCTCGATACGGTCGGAAAAATCGCACATGGCGTCGGCCACTATGGTGTTGAGCACGGTGTTGGCGTCGGCAATGGAACAGGCCGCGCCGGGCATACGAAACTCGAATTTGTTGCCCGTAAAGGCAAAAGGCGAGGTGCGGTTGCGGTCGGAGGTGTCCACCGCGAAGCGGGGTAAAACTTTGACGCCTATCTCCACGTCGCAACGGGCGCGCTTGCTGTAAGAACGGTTTTCCTCCACCGCTTTCAAAACGCCGGTCAACTCGTCGCCCAAAAACATACTGACCACCGCGGGCGGTGCCTCGGCGGCCGACAAACGATGGTCGTTGCCGGCGGATGCGGCCGCTATGCGTAGCAGATCTTGGTAGGTATCCACGGCCTTGACCACGGCGCATACGATGACCAAAAACTGCAAGTTGTCCTCGGGGCAAGTGCCGGGGTCGAAAAGGTTGACGCCCGCGTCGGTAGACAGCGACCAGTTGTTGTGTTTGCCGCTGCCGTTGATGCCCTCGAAGGGTTTTTCGTGCAAAAGACACGCCAAATTGTGGCGTTTGGCCACCTTGCGCATCATTTCCATAGTCAGTTGATTGTGGTCGGTGGCAACGTTGGCACGGTCGAAGATGGGCGCCAACTCGTGTTGGGCGGGCGCCACCTCGTTGTGCTCGGTCTTGGCGCGCACACCCAGCGCCCACAGTTCGCGGTCGAGATCGGCCATAAAGGCTGCCACGCGGGGCTTGATGGCGCCGTAGTAGTGGTCGTCGAGGTCTTGACCCTTGGGCGCGCGGGAGCCCAACAGCGTGCGCCCCGTATACACCAAATCGGGGCGGGCGCGATACATCTTTTCGTCGATCAAAAAATACTCCTGCTCGGCGCCGACCGTAGAAAACACGCTTGTTACTGCGGTGTTGCCCAACAAATGCAATAGGCGCACGCCCTCGCGGTCGAGTGCCTGCATACTGCGCAAAAGAGGGGTCTTTTTGTCCAGCGCCTGCCCGTTAAAACTGCAAAAAGCGGTGGGTATGCACAGCGTGTTATCTTTGATAAAAGCATACGACGTAGGGTCCCATGCCGTATAGCCGCGAGCCTCAAAGGTGGCGCGCAGCCCACCCGACGGAAAACTGGACGCGTCCGATTCGCCCTTGATGAGCGCCTTGCCCGTAAAGGCAAAAATGGCGCCCCCTTCGCTGGCGGGGTCGAGATCCAAAAAGGCCTCGTGCTTTTCGGCGGTGATGCCCGTCATGGGTTGGAACCAATGGGTATAGTGCGTTACGCCCTGCTCCACGGCCCAATTCTTCATGGCCTCGGCCACGGCGTTGGCCACCTCCAAAGGCAAAGGTTTGTGCGACGTCTTGCACATATGCATGGCTTGGTACACGTCGGGCGTCAGCCTCGAGCGCATCTCCTCGTCGCCGAAGACTTTGGTAGCAAAAAGTTTGGATTCTATCATACTGTCTCCTTATCAGTTTACCTTGCGGTCCACCTCGATGACACCGCGTACTTGCAAAAATTTGTTTTTGAGCGTCTGCAACGTCTCTTTGCTATCCACCTGCACGGTCAAGTTGATGACGGCGTTGCCCTTGCGCTTGTCGATGCCGGCGCCGAGGCTGGTGAGCGCAACGGACGAGCCCATGGCGTTGATTGCGGCGCATATATCGCCCACCAACTGCGGCCTATCCACGGCTCGTATGCACAGCGAGGCCTCGAAGCGACCCGCCGCCACGTTGGCCCACTCGGCCGGCAGCAATCGCTCGGGCTCCACGTCCTGCACGTTGACGCAGTCCACGCGGTGCACGCTGATACCTCTGCCGCGCGAAATGTAGCCCACGATGCGGTCGCCGGGCACAGGGGAACAACAGCGCCCCAACCGCACCAGCATACCCGACTGCCCGTTGATGAGAATGGCGCTATCCGAACCTTTTACCTGCGTAAACCGCGGATTGACGGGGGCCTCGGCTTCGGCGACGGGGGGCGCGGCCTGCGCCTCCTGCTCGCGGTATTGCGCCATCAATTTTTGTACGACTTGGCCGCCCGTCAACTCGCCGTATCCAATGGCGGCGTACACGTCGTCCACGTCTTGCAACGCATAGCGGCGCGAAATGGTCTGCATCCATTCGGGCACCAACAAGTCGCGTGGATTGTAGCCGCGGTGTCGGCACTCCAACTCGAGCATTTGCTTGCCTATGGCAATATTTTCCTCGCGCATATTGCGCTTGAAATAGGCGCGTATGCGGCTGCGGGTAGAACTGCTGCGGGCATATTTGAGCCAATCGCGCGAGGGGCCTTTGCCCGCCGTAAACACTTCGACGATATCGCCCGTCTGCAACTGGGTGGACAGTGGCACCATGCGCTGGTTGACCTTGCCGCCCGAGCAACGCTCGCCCACCTTGGAGTGAATGGCGTAGGCAAAGTCGATGATGGTACTGCCCGAGGGCAACACGATGACGTCGCCTTTTGGCGTAAACACAAACACCTCGTCCGAAAAAATATCGGCCTTGAGCGTATCCATCAACTCGCGGCTGTCCTTGACGTCGGCCTCGGCCTCCATCACCTTGCGTATCCACTCTATTTTTTTGTCGAGCGAGCCGTCTGTCTTGCCGTCTTTATATTTCCAATGCGCCGCCACGCCATACTCGGCCACGCGGTGCATTTCACGCGTGCGGATCTGCACCTCAAAGGGCGCGCCGCCCGGTGCCAACACCGTGGTGTGCAAACTCTGGTAGTTGTTGGGTTTTGGGGTGGATATATAGTCTTTGAAGCGGCCGATGAGGGGCTTCCACAGATTGTGCACTATGCCCAGCACGTCGTAGCAACGAGAGGGCTCGCCGTCTACGATGACGCGCAACGCCACCAGGTCGTAGATCTCGTCGATATCGCATTGCAAACGCTTCATTTTGCGATAGATACTGTAAAAGTGCTTGCTACGACCGTTTATCTCATACTTAAGATCGGTCTCTTTGAGGGCGGCGTCCAACTGCTCTATCATTTTGGCGACAAACGCGTCGCGCTCTTTTTTTTTGGAAGCGATCACCTCGCGCAAGTGGTTGTACTCTTTGGGGTACAAATAGCGCATACACAAGTCTTCGAGCTCGCTCTTGATCTGCATAATGCCCAACCGCGCGGCAAGGGGCGCATAAATATCCAACGTTTCTTGCGCCGTTTCCAACTGTTTTTCGGGCTCCACGTTGAAGAGGGTGCGCATATTGTGCAAACGGTCGGCCAATTTGAGCACCACCACGCGCAGATCGTGGCACATGGCCAGCAACATTTTGCGCAGATTTTCGGCCTGCGACTGCTGCTTGGTGGTAAAGTTGATTTTGGCCAGTTTGGTGACGCCTTCCACCAAAAACACGACTTCCTCGCCGAACGAATCTTTCATCTCGTCGTGCGTGCAAGGCGTATCCTCCAACACGTCGTGCAATAGGGCCGCCTCCACGGTGGCTACGTCCATTCCCATTTGAATGATGATCTCGGCCACGGCCATAGGATGAATGATATAGTCCTCGCCCGACTTGCGTTTTTGGCCGGTGTGCTTCTCTTTGGCAAAAAAGTAGGCCTTGCGTATCAGCGCGGCCTCCGCCTCGGTGTATGAGGCGTCCACCAACCTCAAAAATTCCTGCTCGGTCAAGCTCTTTTTCGTCATAGTCGGGTCATTCTCCTGTGGCGTCGGTTTTCGCGCATCGGCTGTATGCCGCCGCGCCGTTTAGTCTATCAGTCGGCACAACCGCACGTCGTAGCCCTCGGCCATGAGGGCGTCGCGTTTTTGCTCGGCATAGTCGAGCCGATTGTACAACGCATACACTGCCGAGCCGGAGCCGGTCATGGCAATATGCAAACTGCGCAGATCGGTCAACGCCTTGACGGCGGCGGCAATGGCCGGACAACGCGTCGAACACGTTTGGTACAAATTGTTGTTGGGATATAGTTTGGTATTGCGCTCGGCGCGCAACAGCGACAAGATCTCCTCCGCATTGACGGGGTTCGGCTTTTTGCCCACGGCGTCGTAGCCCTCGTAAGCCTCGGCGGTAGAGACGCGCTCGACGGGCACCACGACCAAAGCGTACAGCAAGGGCAACGAGGGCAACAGTTCCACCTCGTCGCCAAAGCCAGTTACGCGTGCCAACCCGCGCGAAAGCATATAGGGCACGTCCGAGCCGAGCTGGGCGGCAAGGGGCAACAGCGCCCCGATATCCACGCCATACAGCACCGACATACCCACAAGCACCGCCGCGGCATCGGCCGAGGAGCCGCCCAAGCCCGCGCCGACGGGGATCTCTTTGTCCACCACGATATCCACGCCCTTGGTGCCGAAGGTGTCCGCAAAAAGGCGCGCCGCCTTGAGCGCGTTGTCCTCGACGCCCTCGCCCCAATCGAGATTGGTGGTGCACTCGCCGTCGCGGCGACAAGTGAGATGCACCACGTCCTTGAGGTCGATGGTCTGCATCAACGTGTCTACGGTGTGCAAGCCGCGCTGCGGATCGTAGTCACCCACGGTCAGGCATAGGTTGAGTTTGCTATAGGCTGGTACAATAATTTTTTTCATAGATACAGTATAGCATAATTTTTGCCGCCGTGTATAGCACGAGGCCTTTTTGTCAATGATTTTTTTGCGAAACGCGACAAATAGGAGGTGGAAATGAAAAAATCCCTGCAAACGTACATAGGCGGCATAGTATTCGCTTTGGTCTTGGCGGCCTTGGTGGCCTTGGTGGCAGCGGGCTGTACGCGCGCCAAAGAGGACTATTTGCGCCTACATATCCGCGCCAACGGCAACAGCGCCGAGGAGCAGGCGTTAAAACTCCAAGTGCGCGACGCCGTGGTGGCCTATCTTACGCCCATAGCCAAAGGCGTGCAAAGCAAGCGCGAGATGCAGTCGCTGATGGCCGCCAAACTGGACGAAGTGGAGCGGATCGCCGACGACGTTATAGCCCAAAACGGGTACGACTATGCCTCGCACGCCTACCTTTCTTACGAGGAATTTCCGCAAAAAACGTATGGCGACGTAACCCTGGAAGCGGGCTACTACGACGCTGTAATCGTCGAGCTGGGGTCGGGCAAAGGGGACAACTGGTGGTGCGTAGCCTTTCCGCCGTTGTGCTTCGTGGCCGCCGAGGACGTGGAGGGTGACGAGGTGATATTCCGCTCGGCCATAGCCGAATGGTTTCGCAAAAATTGCAAATAGGGCCAAGCCCAAAGGAGAGATATGAAAAAAGGCATTATCATGTGTATGTGTATGATGGCGGTGGCGGCAGTGGCACTCACGGCGTTTTTGCCCACGGCCGTAACGGCCGACGCCGCCGTGCTCAAACAAGGGTCGACGGGGTCGACGGTGCGCACCGTGCAAACCAAACTGAAAAACTGGGGGTACTATACGGGCACGGTAGACGGCGTATACGGCCCCAAAACGGTGGCCGCCGTCAAGTATTTTCAGCGCAAAAACGGCCTGACGCAGGACGGTATCGTGGGCAAAGCCACAGCCGCCAAGATGGGCATCAGCCTATCGTCCTCGGGCTCGTCGGGCTATAGCAGCGCGGACGAATACTTGCTGGCAAGGTGCGTATACGCCGAGGCGCGCGGCGAGCCCTACACGGGGCAAGTGGCAGTGGCGGCCGTGATACTCAACCGCGTGCGCAGCAGCAGTTTTCCCAACACGATATCGGGCGTTATCTACCAAAGCGGTGCATTCACCTGCGTGGCGGACGGACAAATCAACCTGACGCCCAACGAAACGGCCACCAAGGCCGTACGCGACGCCATGAGCGGGTGGGACCCCACCAACGGGTGCCTCTACTACTACAACCCCGCCACGGCTACCAGCAAGTGGATATGGTCACGCGAAGTACACCTGACCATCGGCAGACACAGTTTTTGTCTATAGGAGGTAGTTATGACCAACGCAAATAGCAAAACTCGCACGTTGACGTTGATAGCGGCACTACTGACCGTGGCCGTGCTGGCGATGGCGGTGGTGTGGGGCTTGACGGCAAGCCGCGCCGAGGCGCAGCTGGACGAAAGCCGCGACAAACTCGAAAACGGATACAAACAAAACTACTATCAGTTGGTGTACAACGTAGGCAATTTGTCGGCGTACCTCAACAAACTGACGGTGTCGGCGTCGCCCACCATGCAGATGCAACTGTTGGGGCAAGTGAGCGCCGAGGCGGCTTCGGCAGGATCGGCTCTGGCGGGGCTGACGTCGGTGGACGACAACGCGTACAAAACCACCAAATATATCAACCAAGTGGGCGACTACTGCCTGCGATTGCAATACACGTTGGCCGAAGGCGGCGCCATAGGCGAGGCGGAGAAGGACGCGCTGGCCTCGCTGTACACCGTCATCACCCAAATGGAGCGAGGGTTGGAGGCGGTCAAGGCGCAAGTGGACGAGGGGGATTATCGCTTTTCGGACGCCGACAAAACCGGCATCTTCGCCACCACGCTGGCATCCTTCGAGGCCGAAACCGTGGCCTACCCTGCCCTTATCTACGACGGCCCCTTTTCGGACGCATTGGAACAAGCCACGCCTATGGGACTGACGGGGCAAACCATTTCGCAACAAGAGGCGGCCCAAAAGGTGTCGACCTATTTGCCCACCGAATACACCTTGTCCTATTTGGGCGACTTGGGCGGCAAGATCGAAGCATACCGCTTTGAGGCCGCGACCGAATATGGCACCTACTATTTGGATATCACCAAAGTGGGCGGACACCTGTTGAACATGGCGGCCGACCGCACCCCTACGGATACCGTGTACGACGCCGAGGCGTGCAGCGAATACGGCCAAGCCTACCTCGAACGCATCGGCCTAAACAATATGCGCGCCGTGTGGGCATCCAACTACAACAGCACCTATTATATCAACTATGCCTACACGCAAGATGACGTGGTGTGCTACAGCGATCTGGTGGTGCTCAAAATAGACGCCGAAACCAAGACGCTGGTGGGCGTGGAGGCGCGCAACTACCTGATGAACCACCGCGCTCGCTCCCTGCCCGCCCCCACCGTAACCTCGGCCGAAGCGCAGGCCGCCGTACACCAAAATATTCGGGTGGACGGCGTGCGGTTATCGCTCATACCCACCGAGGGCGGCAATGAACGCCTCTGCTACGAGATATCGGGCACAACGTCCGACGACCGCTACTTCGTGTACGTGGACGCCGCCACCGGCCGCGAATACAAGATCTTGCGCGTCATAGACAGCAACGAAGGACAACTCCTGCTGTAAAATCGCACCATAATCTCACTTTTGCAACCGCAGAAG
>CAMPCZ010000031.1 GCA_946648015.1 uncultured Clostridia bacterium | reverse complement strand
CCGCGCTCTCGGATTATATGGCGTTAAGGGCACGTTTTCGGTCAAGACGAATAATGAGTACGTTTCGGGCGACGTGCTGACAAAAGCGTATGATTTTTTTGAGGACGTTATCGAAGCCGTGCTTGACAATGTAAAATATATTACCGCGCGCGTATATGAAGTGAGAGGAATGCTCCGTATCAGTATAGCGGTGGATTGCAATTTGGAAACGGACGATATAAAGAAGGAATATCCAACCGTCGAAATAGAACAGGAAGCCGACGAAACGGAATTCTATCTTCCGCTTTCGGGAGGTGCGAAATGACGATTTTCACACTTCTTCCCGCTGCGGCGCGTAGTATTCTTGCGGGCGTAACGTTCCTTTCTTGCATATCGTTGCTTGCTCTTGTGATATACGGATTTTTATCGCGCTCGCGCGCGTGGATATCGGTGATCAACGGCGCATTGCTCCTTATGGCAACGGGTTTTGCCACCTACCTGATGTGCGTCGCGGTAGATCCCGAAAACTATCCGCTTTCCTTTCCGTGGCTGTGGATACTCGTGATAGCGATCCCGCTGTTTATATACGGCATCGGCGCAATTATTATCACGCACCACAATCATAAGAACGTGCTTTCCCCGTCATCGGTCAAGGAAACGCTCGACGATCTCGATTCGGGTGTATGCTTTGCGGACAGCAGCGGCAGAATTATTCTCGTCAACAAAGCGATGGCGAAACTTGCTTCCGTTCTTCTTGGCAGTTATCCGCAGACAATTGCCGAACTCAACGTCGCGCTTGCCCACGCGGACGGACAAGTGGAAAAACTCGATGAAAACCTCTACCGTTTCGAGGGCGGAAAAGTATGGCGTTTCGTTACCGTACCTTTTGAAGATAAAGCCTTAACGGGATTTACGCAAACGACGGCGCAAGACGTTACGGAAGTGTACGAAACCAACGATAAGATAAGACGAGAGAACGAAAAACTGCAAGAGGCTATCGAAGAAACCAAAAAGTTGATGATTCGACTTGCCGACAGAGTCCGCGAACAAGAAACGCTGGCACTCAAAATCAAAGTCCATAACGACATCGGCGCAAGCCTGATCGCTTTATCCCAAGTGCTGACCACCGGAGACGACGACAACGTAGAAAGCTTGTTACGTGACCTTCAACACGCCGTATGGCATTTCAATACGTCGGACGAAACGAGAAAAGACACCTTCGACGACGTGAAAAAACAAGCGAAAACAATAGGTATTACGCTCACGCTTCAAGGTTATATCCCCACAGAAATTGAAAACGTGATTCTGCTCGCCGCCAAAGAGTGCGTGACGAACTGTTCAAAACACGCCGGGGGTACCGCCGTCAACGTTGAGATAGCCGAGCGTAAGGATTATTACGTCGTCACCATAACAAACAACGGCAACCCGCCGAAAGGAGCAATAAAGGAAGGCGGCGGTCTGACGTCATTGCGCCAAACCGTCGAAAACGCAGGCGGCGAAATGTACGTTTCGCACAAACCTAATTTTACCTTGATAGTGAATATGCCGAGAGAGGAAAAGAGAAAATGAATACGATAAACACCGTACTTGTAGAAGACAATTACTATGTCCGGCAAGTCTTGAAAAAGATGATAGAGGACGATGAGCGTTTTCGTTTGGTCGCCACCTTTGACGACGCGTTCGAAGCGGAAAAGTTTTGCGTAAAAGGCGGTATCGGGCTTGTACTTATGGACGTTCAGACCAAGAACAACCATTCGGGGCTTGCCGCAGGCAAACGCATTAAAGAAGTGCAACCGAAAACAAAAATCGTTGTCGTGACTTCTCTTGTCGATTCCGAAGTGCTGAAAGAAGCGAGAAACGGCGCGGCGGACAGCCTGTGGTATAAGGATTACGGCACGAAAGACATTATGGACGTCATCGAAAGGACGCTTGCCGGAGAGAACGTCTTTCCCGACAATTCGCCTAACGTCACGCTAAAAGATTTATTTTCCGAAGAACTGACCGAAAAGCAAAAGAAAATACTTCGCTATTACGTGATGGGATACACGCACAAAGAGATGGCGGAAGAACTCGGCATGACCGAACGCAACGTGAGATGGCATCTTGATAATATGGTAGAGAAAGGAAACTTCGCCAACAAACACGAATTGCTCATGACCATACTTGATAGTAAACTCATCGTTACGAACCTTTTGGACGAAGATATATAAGGAATTAGGCGCAACAACTTCATAATTCCGCCGAAAGTGGCGAAATTATTAAATTCTATTTTGAAAACCCTTGATTTTTCCGTATAAATCGGGTATAATACAACCAAAGATTGCGCCGAAAACGGCGAAATTATTAAGTGAGGTTTGTATGGAGATCAAAAGAGACGTATATCTTAACCGACTGATTGTCCGAAAACACAACGGTTTTATAAAAATCATTACGGGAATCAGACGTTCCGGCAAATCGTATTTGTTGAACACTTTGTTTTATAATCATCTTTTGTCGGAAGGCGTTGACGAAAAGCATATCGTTAAGTTTGCATTTGATTCGGCGGACGATTTACGAAAGATAGGTGAAAATTATCGTGATATAGACCGAGAGGACAGGAAAGTCGATCCGGATAAGTTTATGGATTATATTTCTGCGCAAACGACAGACAGTGGAACGTATTATCTTTTGCTGGACGAGGTGCAGAAATTGGATGGGTTCGAGTCTGTTCTGAACGGCTACTTGCGTAAATCCAACTTTGATATATATGTAACGGGAAGCAATTCCAAGTTTTTGTCAAGCGATATTATTACGGAATTTGCCGGTCGCGGAGACGAAGTGCATATTCTCCCGCTTTCGTTCTCCGAGTTTTTCAGCGTATATAACGGGACGAAAGACGAGGCGTTTGACGATTATACCGTTTACGGAGGACTTCCCGCCGTTGCGTTGATGCAAACGGAAGAACAAAAATCTTCCTATTTGGCTACGCAAATGCAAAACGTCTATATCCGCGATATAATAAACAGATACAAACTGCATTCGAATGCGGAAATCGGAGATCTCGTCAATATTTTAGCGTCGGGAATATCCTCTTTGACGAGTCCCGCCAAACTTGCCAACACGTTCAAATCCGCATATCCCGCGTCCACGATTTGTGCAACTACGATAGATAAATATATAGACCATCTGACCGACGCTTTCATCGTATCGAAAGCGCAAAGATACGATATTAAAGGTAAAAAATATATCGGCTCGCCATATAAAA
This sequence comes from uncultured Clostridia bacterium, assembly GCA_946648015.1. Taxonomy (GTDB): domain Bacteria; phylum Bacillota; class Clostridia; order Christensenellales; family CAG-1252; genus RUG14300. Next base: position 13,954 of record CAMPCZ010000031.1, on the reverse strand, counting down.
TCTATTTTGAGGATATCGGATTGCGGAATGCCCGTCTGAATTTCCGTCAGATAGAGCCCACTCATATTATGGAGAATATCATATATAACGAGTTGCGTTTCAGAGGGTTCAACGTTGACGTCGGCGTAATTGAAATCAGAGAAAGGAACGCAGAAGGCAAAGAGATTAAAAAGCAGGTTGAGATTGACTTTATCGCTAATCAAGGCAGCAGAAAGTATTACGTTCAGTCTGCATATGAAATTTCCGATTCCGCAAAAATGGAACAGGAAACGAGACCGTTTGACAAAGCGGGAGATTCCTTCAAAAAAATCGTTCTCGTTTTTGGCAATATGAAACCTCGTCGAAACGAAAAAGGTTATGTTATGATGGGAATAAAAGAATTTTTGCTCGATCCAAACAGTCTTGAAGCATAATCTTCGGTTATTTACACTCCTGCGTGGACGGGAGCGTTGATTAACTTGCCCGACTTCGGTCGGGCTTTTCTTTTCGAAAAAATTTTGAAAAATATGCTCAAAACTGTCAAAATAGCAGTGACAGAATTTTTACTTTCAGTAAAATATATGCTGTATAGGTGTAAATGGGCATGTTTTGCACCTGAAACAACAAAAAGAAAGGCAGGCGATGATTATTTGAAAAGAGTTGTGCTTGACCTGCAAAGCGGACTGTACGCAAAAGCGGTCAGACGGATATTGGCGCAAGACCTTGACGAATATTAGGTCGATATAGCCAAAACCCCGGATGAGACCGTAGAGCGTTGTAAGCTTTTGCACGCGGACGTACTCGTTATGGAAGTTACGCCCTTTACCCCTTGGCAATTGCTTGAACGTATGAGTATGCAAGCAAAGGTCAAAAAGGAACTCCCACTCTGCAAGTATATCTTGCTTGTGGACGAAAAAATCGACAAAGAGATCATGGATAACGTCAAATGGAGCAGGAAGCAAGGCTTGATCGACGCGTTCCTGTTTACTTCCGTACCGGAGAGTTATCTCACGGCGGTAGTCGATAGTTTGTAAACAAAATATTTGAAAAATCAATAAGGAGATTGATCAATGAGTACTACAAAGAAAACGTTTTTAGGCGTAATAATGGCAGTAGTGATGGCGATTGCAATGCTTTTCGGCGTGCTTGCAATTTCACCGCTTACGGCATTTGCCGACGAGCCCGAAGCGGAGATCACCGAGGTCGGTACGTGGAACGAGTTGCTGAACGCGGTCAATTCCGACAAGCCCTACATAAGACTCACGAACGATATAGAGAACGAAGTTCCCGATGACGAACTTCCGACAAAGCATCGTCTCGTGTTCAACGGCGGAATTGATTACGTTCTTGATTTGAACGGCAATCGTTTGGCTGTGTACAACTACGCAAACGAGTTTTACGGCGGGCAATTCTCCATGATCGCCGTGTCAAACAGTTCGAATCTCGAGATCAAAAACGGCAGTGTATCCTTTACAAACTGGTATGCAAATAGCAACCGTCAATCGAGAGGCGTTGTCTCCGTCACAGACGACTCTACGCTTGTTGCAAACCGTGTAGACATGTACAACAACTATACGGGTACGATAGTTCATGCTACCGACAATGCGAAGGTGACCATAAACGGCGGCGATTATACCGTTACGAACGGCTTTGCTACATATCTTGAGCGCCAGGCATCTCTAACTCTTGACGGCGGCGTTCGGATGGGAACCAAGGTCGGCGACAGCACGGCTACCGTATATGTTGACGGCTATGGCGCGCTCTATTCGGAAAGCACGGGAGAGCTTGTTGTCAACTATGCTTATTTTAACACGGGTATACAGGTTCACGAGTCGCAGGTCGGAGCGTTTTCAGTCGCCAACCACGAACTCGTTGTCAACGGTGAAAAGCAGGCAGAGGATATATATTATTCCGACATGGGCAACCAGTTTTCGGCAGTAGACGCCGGCAAAGCATATTATTGGTATAAAAACGGGTATTCGCGCGCTCTTTATAAGGTTGAAAATCCTTTGTTTGCAAATGCCGTAAGCGTTATATCTTATGATAAGAAATATCCTATAGACGTTAATAATGGAACAGCCAAAGTTGGCGGAGAAGCCGTGACAGAGGTAAGCTATGGGCAGACCGTCACGATAGACGCGGATCCCGCAGCGCAAGGTATGGAGTTTGTACGTTGGGATACGAACGGCGTCGAACTTGCAGATTATTTCAGCACTTCAACCACCTTTACCATGCCTCCCGCCCCCGCCTACATCGCGGCATATTATGGAAATGAAAGCATCAAATCGGTGAACGTTTCCGTAGGCGATATTGTTGCAGGTGAGAAGGCGTACGCAACAGCGGTCGCAGTGGACGAAGATTTGACGCTTCAAACGCTCGAATGGTATGAGAATTTGTTGTTGTTAGACAAGAAAGATATTTTCAGGCCCGGTCAGGCCTATGAATTGAAACTCGTGGTCTATCCACCGGAAGATTATAAATTCGCGGATAACTTGACTGCGACCGTCAACGGAAAGAACGCCACCGTCAATTCATATTCAGGTTATGCGATTATAGATTATACGTTTGACGCTCTTGAGGGAAATCCGTTCCCGGTCATCTACAACACTTCTACCGCAAAACTCGGTATTGGCGGTTTGCTTGAACTCGATACGGCTCTTATGTCGGCTCAAAACAGCGAATTCAAGGCGGCGTTCGATGCGGGCACGGTCACTTACCAGTGGTACAAGGACGGCGAGCCTATCGAAGGCGCGACAAGTTCCGCATACAATTTTACGGCAGAAGATAGCGAAAGCAACTTCTACGTAACGGTTACGGCAGGCGGAAAGACCGCATGGGGAGTAAGTCACAAGTGCTATAACTATTTGTATCAAATATATCTCAGCGCGAGCGACTTCGCAGCGGGCGGAAAAGCACCGATTATCTCTTCGGCAACACCCGGCGTATCAATAGATCCTGAAAGCCTGTTTATTTGCGAAGGATACGGTCAACCTGCACTTGACATTCAAAAAACCGTTTTGATCCCCGGAAAGACCTATCTTGTCATAGGCACTCTTGTACAGACCGGCGAGGCGAGTGTTCCATTCGATGCAAACGTCTACGTAAACAACATTCAAATGGACGACAACGTTGACGCCAACACTCGTTTCTTCTACAAATTCACTCTTCCCGAGGCAGATTACCCTGTGTATTATACGGCAAACGGTGCGATAGGCATTGGCGTAACGTTGACGGTTGACGTGGAGAAGATGTGCAACGAAAGCGGAACGTTCAAGCATGCTTGCGAGGCTGCAAATCCTACGTATCAAACCGTGTTTTACCAGTGGAATAAGAACGGCGAGGCAATAAAAGGCGCAACAAATTCTTCTTATACAATAAAAACCACTGATAGAGATAGTTATATCAACTGTACAGTCACTCTCGTCGACGGTAAATTCGGCATTGGCAATCAGTACGAAATCACGAATGTCGTTACGGTTTTCAACGTCCAAATGCCTTATCCGAAGAACGGTGAAACAAGAATTGAAAAGGGTGACGTTTCCGTCAGCGAAGCAAAAGTATCGGGTATTATGTGGTGGCCACAGGAAACGCAGGTTGAAATGCAAGGCAGTGATACGTACGTAGAGGGTACCGTCTATGAGTATTATATCATGTTCTCTTGCAAGGATGGCTTTGCCTTTGCCGATGCGGAAGACAGAACTGTTTACGTTTACGACGAGAAAGCCACACATAATAGCGGTTATGCGTACATGGGCGAAGTCACCGCTATTCACAAGCACATGTATGATGAACATGTTTGGGATCATGACGAATACGCTCATTGGCAGCCATGTATAGTCCCGGGTTGCCCGGATCCTAACGAAGAATGGATAATGTACACGGATCATGCCGGTGGCGAAGCTACTTGCCAAACTCCGGGGCAATGCGCCATTTGCGGAGCGGAGTATTATGCCGACCACGATTTCTCCGTCCCCGATTATCAATACGTCGACGAGATGAAGTGCGCCAACTTCTGTGAGAATTGCGACGTATGGGTTGACTGGAGTTACCATTCGGGCGGTGTTACCACTTGCCATAGCAAAGCAATATGCGAGTTTTGCCACCATGAATACGGTGATTATGCACCTCACACGATGCAAGCAACGCCTGCAAAGGCGGCAACCTGCACGGCAGAAGGCAATATTGCCTATTGGCATTGCACGGAGTGCGACAAATATTTCTCCGACGAAAACGGCGAAAACGAGATAACGCTTGAAGAAACCGTGCTTGAAAAAGTCGCGCATACGGTAGTAAATGATCCTGCCGTTCCTGCCACTTGCACCGAATCGGGACTTACCGCAGGTTCGCATTGCTCCGTTTGCGGAACGGTGCTTGCAGAGCAAGAAGTTGTTCCGGCGCTCGGTCATACTTGGGGCGATTGGCAAGTCGTCACTCCCGCAACCGAAACCGAGGAAGGCCTTGAGAGGCGCGTTTGCTCGCGTGATAACGACCACGTTGATCAAAGAAGTATCCCCGTTATCGGGCACAAACACACTATCGTGGCGGTTGCCGCAAAAGCGGCCACCTGCGACGTGGCAGGCGAATCCGCTCACTACGAATGCACCGCTTGCCACCGGTATTTCTCCGACGCGGAAGGTACGCACGAGATCAACACGGAAGACTTTACGATTGCCGCGCTCGGTCACGAATGGGGCGAATGGATTGTTACAACTCCTGCGCAAATTGGCGTGAAAGGCATTGAAACGCGCACCTGTAACCGTGACCATAATCACACCGAATCGAGAGAGATCGCGGCTTTGCCGTATGAATACAAGACGGTTGACGGCGTGAAAGTCTATGCGGAAACGCTTGTCGCAGGCCAAGCCAAAGACCTTGGCGCACTGTTTGCGGAAGCCAAGGCGCAAAACGGCAAGGTTGCTCTCACCGTCGGCAATCTCTCCCTCACATTTGACGCAAACGCGGTAAATACGCTCGGCGGCGAGACTGTTTCGCTTACGGCGAATGTGCTCACGGAGAATTTGACAATAGACGGCGCACAACTTGTCATTGATATTACTTTGACGGGCGCAAGCGCAAGCTTCGGTAACGGCAAAGTGACGGTTTCCGTACCGTTCACTACGGCGGTACCCGAGGGTAAGGTCGCAAAGGTTTACTATGTCAATGGCAACGACAAGACGGATATGAACGCAGTATTTGCGGACGGCAAAGTGACCTTTGAAACGCCGCATTTCTCTACCTTTGCGGTTGTCTTTGAAGATGAACAAACGGCTCCCGTCGATCCTACGCCTTCCGATCCCGAAGTCGAGCCGACACCCGCAAAGAAAGGGCTTTCGGGCGGTGCTATCGCAGGTATCGTAATTGCGATCGTGGCGGTTCTTGCAGGCGCGGGCGTTGGTTGCTTCTTCCTTCTCAAAAAGAAAGGCGGCAAGAAAACCGACGAGCAGAAAGACGAGTCTAAACAAATTTGAAAAATCAATAAGGAGATTGATCAATGAATATGACAAAGAAAACGTTTTTAGGCGTAATAATGGCGGTGGTGATGGTGTTTGCCTTTGCTTTTGCCTTGATTATGCCGACAACTCTTACCGCTTATGCGGCAGGGAGTTATAGCGTTGGTTTTGCAATCAAAGAGGCAACCGAAGTATATTTCGCGGAAACGGGAAACAATAAAGTTCAAAATACTGCGACAGGCAATGATGGCAAAATTGCTCATATGCCGGAACTGTATAGAACCGACACACTCGATTTTCATTTTGACGGTTGGTTTATTGCTAACACAGATACGCGAGTGACCGAAGACACTGTTCTTGACAGCGACGTGACGCTTGTAGATAGATGGACGTATACGGAATTTGACGAGAATTATAAGGTATCGGAAGTCACAATAAAAAACCCTGCGCTTGCACTTGGAACAAAACAAGGCGAATACACCGCAGACGTTGCTGTCGCAAACGTTGATGGTATTACCTTAGCGAGCGGCAAGAATTTTGTCATTTACAAGGGGCTCAACAAGAGCGGCGATCCGCTTGAGGGAGACGAAGAAGTAGAAATCGGCAAAAACTATTCCGTTGTCACAACTATTAAACTCAAAGACGGCTTTAAGTTTGACGACCAAATCCGTTTTTATGCAGACAACGGTTTAGCAGCCGATTGGAAGTTTAGAGGCAACTTTTGGACTACAAGGTGGACTACTGAAGCAACGCAAGTAGAGGTTGTCATCAACTTCGTTCAAAGCGACGATTATTATTTTATACATCAGCCTGAATCTCGTGAATTTGAAAACTTTACCGAATATCATTATTATTATCTTTTGAATGAAGAGAGTTCGGATCCGTTGGTTGATTTAGAAACCGTCGATAGTGTTCAACTTCAATACTATTCCAATGATACTTGGACGTTGTTCGGGCCTGCGACTATGGTTGTTTCTCCGTATCAAAACAGAACAATCAAATTCCGCTTGGTGGCGAACTATGAGCACGGCACGATTTACAGCGACCCGTGGACTATAACTTGGGCGGTATTAAACCCTACCATTGACGACGTGGCTCTTGGCATTGACACTCCTGCAAACGGTAATGCGCCAACTTATGCAGTCTCAACGGGAAGCCGTTTCAAATTGGCAAGCACAAACAACTCTGTCACAAAAAACGGCGTGAAATGGACAGGTAGCGTATCGGGCGAATTAGAGGTCGGAAACGCAACTTTCAACAATTCGGAAGATTATACTGTTTCAATCACGTTAGTTGCGCAGGAAGGTTATTCATTTGACGTTGCAAATATGACAGCAACAATCAATGCGCAAGAAGCAACTGTCACGGGAACGTCGGAAGAGGTGACCGTATCTTATACGTTTGAAAAAGCCGCTCCAAAAACATACAACGTATATTTTAACCCGAGTGTGTTAGGAACAGGCACAATGGAAACCGCTGTCGTAAATGAAGGTGCGGAATATACCTTGCCGGAATGTACTTTTACGCCAAATGCAAATTACGAGTTTTCAGCTTGGTGTATTTCCGGCATACTCAAAAAGCCGGATGACGTAATCGTTGTAAACAGTGATGAGAATGTTTTTGCGGTATGGCAAGCTTCAAGCACACCTGCATCATACGGCTTTGTCACTCAACCGACAGGCGGAACGGTCGCGGCAGGTGCATTTTTCACTGCGAGTTTTGAAGTTGACAATGGCATCAATTACAAAGACGTTTCTGTGCTTGAATACGATGAGAAAACCGGCAATTGGAACACATATGTTGGCAATAGCGGGTATATTCATACTTCAGATAATGGCAAAATTATAAAGATTGGTTTTGAAAGCGACGATACATCTTCAAAAATTTTGAGATTGTCTGCAAATAGAGATGGTATATCTGTCGCACTAAGCGATACGTTCACCGTCAACTGGACTCCGTCCGAGTTTACAAAACAACCGCAAGGCGCAACAGTCGTCAACGGCTCAACTTATACTTTCACTTGGGACACAACCTTTGACGCAAGATTCAGAATTTTGTATTGGGATACAGAAGAAAACGATTGGGACGGTGTTAAGGACGGCGAAACGACAGGACATTCTTTCTCTGTGAAACAAGATACAACGCAATCCATTACTTACAAAGTTGTTGCGGATATACCTTATACAATGTCTAATGGCGCTACAAATTATTCGTGGGAAGTTGCAACAAGTCAATCTTTCATTGTAAGTTGGGTTGAGGCATTACCAACCAAATATACTGTTTATTACGGCGTTGGCGATGGTCAAGGTTCCGGCGACTCTGAAGAAGTCGAAGAAGGCACGGAATATACATTGGATTCCTATGAGCATATAGGAATGTTCCCTCTTGATGGACAACAATTTGCTTATTGGAGCATTAGAATCGGAAACCCACAGAGTGAAGAAACGGCGCAAATGCAACCAGGTGGCAAGATCACGATAACAGCCGATACTTATATTATCGCCATTTGGCAAGAGGTATCGCACGCACACTCTCTTGAAGCCATCGCGGCAAAAGCGGCAACCTGCACGGCAGAAGGCAATATTGCCTATTGGCATTGCACGGAGTGCGACAAATATTTCTCCGACGAAAACGGCGAAAACGAGATAACGCTTGAAGAAACCGTGCTTGAAAAAGTCGCGCATACGGTAGTAAATGATCCTGCCGTTCCTGCCACTTGCACCGAATCGGGACTTACCGCAGGTTCGCATTGCTCCGTTTGCGGAACGGTGCTTGCAGAGCAAGAAGTTGTTCCGGCGCTCGGTCATACTTGGGGCGATTGGCAAGTCGTCACTCCCGCAACCGAAACCGAGGAAGGCCTTGAGAGGCGCGTTTGCTCGCGTGATAACGACCACGTTGATCAAAGAAGTATCCCCGTTATCGGGCACAAACACACTATCGTGGCGGTTGCCGCAAAAGCGGCCACCTGCGACGTGGCAGGCGAATCCGCTCACTACGAATGCACCGCTTGCCACCGGTATTTCTCCGACGCGGAAGGTACGCACGAGATCAACACGGAAGACTTTACGATTGCCGCGCTCGGTCACGAATGGGGCGAATGGATTGTTACAACTCCTGCGCAAATTGGCGTGAAAGGCATTGAAACGCGCACCTGTAACCGTGACCATAATCACACCGAATCGAGAGAGATCGCGGCTTTGCCGTATGAATACAAGACGGTTGACGGCGTGAAAGTCTATGCGGAAACGCTTGTCGCAGGCCAAGCCAAAGACCTTGGCGCACTGTTTGCGGAAGCCAAGGCGCAAAACGGCAAGGTTGCTCTCACCGTCGGCAATCTCTCCCTCACATTTGACGCAAACGCGGTAAATACGCTCGGCGGCGAGACTGTTTCGCTTACGGCGAATGTGCTCACGGAGAATTTGACAATAGACGGCGCACAACTTGTCATTGATATTACTTTGACGGGCGCAAGCGCAAGCTTCGGTAACGGCAAAGTGACGGTTTCCGTACCGTTCACTACGGCGGTACCCGAGGGTAAGGTCGCAAAGGTTTACTATGTCAATGGCAACGACAAGACGGATATGAACGCAGTATTTGCGGACGGCAAAGTGACCTTTGAAACGCCGCATTTCTCTACCTTTGCGGTTGTCTTTGAAGATGAACAAACGGCTCCCGTCGATCCTACGCCTTCCGATCCCGAAGTCGAGCCGACACCCGCAAAGAAAGGGCTTTCGGGCGGTGCTATCGCAGGTATCGTAATTGCGATCGTGGCGGTTCTTGCAGGCGCGGGCGTTGGCTGCTTCTTCCTTCTCAAAAAGAAAGGCGGCAAGAAAACCGACGAGCCGAAAAAAGAAGACGAACCGAAAGACGAGTCTGACAAGTAATCGGTAAAGAATACAATTTAATACAAAACGACCTTCAGGGCGACGCACTCTTGCGCCGCCCTGATTCTTCATGAAAGAAAATTGCATTTCAACCTTGTATTTTTGCCCCAAATCGCCCTTTTAAGTGAAGGAATAAAAAAGGATAATCAGACCGACACGTTTTTGACGAAAAAAGCCCTTTTAGTGAAGGGTATATCTTGCAGTAGGCATAGATAGACAGCCCTTGTATCCGCAAACAATAGGTAATATCCTTAGGAAAATAGAACAAAAAACGGTTTGAAACCTGTAAGCTGTCATGGTTTACGTCAAACATATTGTTCGTTGCTGCTACCCCAAAACGTGCCTATTCAAACCGTATCTAAATATATAGGGCACAGCGACTCAACGATAACGCTGAAAGTATATAGCCACTTTATCCCTGATACCCAAGAGAAAGTGATTTGTGCCCTCGATAACATAACAAAAAAGAACCTCGATAACATAACAAAAAAGAAGGAATAAAAAAGCCGTTTTCTTATGAAAGCGGCTTCTTTTTGGCGTTCCCGCCCGGGATCGAACCGGGAGTCTATCGCTTAGGAGGCGATTGCGTTATCCTATTACGCTACGGAAACGTATGGTGTGGGGTGCGCCGAGGTAGGCGGGGCCTACCTGTCACGCAAACACAGGTTTATTGTAATACATTTACGCCCAAAAGTCCAGCAGTTAGTTCAACTTCGGCCAAAATAGCTCATGGGCGTGCGTTTAGCTTTGCGTCGGCTAAAATATAGGCATAATAATCCACAATTTAGATTGACTATTGGGCGATTTTATTATAGAATGTAGGTGCTAAGCCCTAAGGGCTTGAATGAGAAACTTTTATAAGGAGAATATAAATATGGCAAAAATCGTGAACGTGCATGGAAGAGAAGTTTTGGATAGCCGTGGCAACCCCACCGTCGAGGTCGAGGTGTTGTTGGACAATGGTGTGAAAGGTCGCGCTATCGTGCCCTCGGGCGCTTCTACCGGCGAAAGCGAAGCTTTGGAGTTGCGTGACGGCGACAAAAAACGCTACTTGGGCAAAGGCACCCTCAAAGCGGTGGAAAACGTCAACAAAGTGTTGGCTCCCGCCGTCATCGGTCTGGAGGCTACCAACCAAGTATTGGTGGACAATACCATGTTGAAGTTAGACGGCACTCCCTTCAAAAAGAACTTGGGCGCCAACGCCATTTTGGGCGTAAGCTTGGCTGTGGCGCACGCGGCGGCCGCATCGTTGGGTATGCCCCTCTATCGCTATATCGGCGGCACCAACGCCAAAGTGCTACCCACCCCCTGCATGAACGTTATTAACGGCGGCGCGCACGCCGAGTCCACCGTGGACTTCCAAGAGTTCTTCATCATTCCCGCGGGTTTCGACACCTTCCGCGAGGCGTTGAGAGCGGGTGTTGAGTGCTTCCATGCCCTCAAGAAAGTGGTCAAAGCCAAAGGGTACGAGACCGGCGTAGGCGACGAGGGCGGTTTTGCTCCTTCTTGTGCGCACGGCAACAAAGAGCCCTTGGCCCTCATTGCCGAGGCCGTGCAAAATGCCGGCTACAAATTGGGCGAGCAAATCTTCTTGGGTATGGACGTGGCCTCCAGCGAGTTCTATGAGGGTGACGGCGTCTACAACCTGAAGAAATCGGGCGAAGGCAAAAAGACCACCGAAGAGATGATCAAAATGCTGGAAGAAATGGTGGCCGAATATCCCATCATCACCATCGAGGACGGTTTGGCCGAGAGCGATTGGGCCGGCTGGAAGACCTTGACCGAGCGTTTGGGCAAGAAGATCCAACTTGTGGGCGACGACCTCTTCGTTACTAATCCCGAGTTCGTCAAGAAAGGCATCGTCAACGATACCGCCAACTCCGTGCTCATCAAAGTGAACCAAATCGGCACCCTTACCGAAACCATGGACGCCATTCGTTTGGCGCAAACCAACGGCTATACCTGCATGGTGTCGCACCGCTCGGGCGAAACCGAGGATACTACCATCGCCGACTTGGCCGTGGCTGTCAACGCCGGCCAAATCAAGACCGGCTCGGCATCGCGTACCGACCGTATGGCCAAATACAACCAACTGCTTCGCATCGAAGAAGAGTTGGGCGACGAAGCGCAATACCTTGGCATCAAGGCCTTTGCCAATCGCAAATTCTAATCGTTTATAGGAAAAATCCACGGCTGCGGCCGTGGATTTTTTTCGTTGGTTTTTGCCCTGTGGGCAAGCAAAGGAGTAGATATGGAAGAACAAATCATCACCATCACCATACGCACCAAAGGCGAAACTTGCGAAATGAGCGACGACGCCATTCGCGAGTGGTATGAGCAACACGTTGCCGCCTTGTTCGACCCGCGCTATGGTACGCCCGCCATACAGGTGGACGTGCAACGGGTAGGGCGATAGACGTTGCCGTACTGCGGCTGTGGCAGTGTGGCGCACTTGCAAGTATAATTCACCCCATTAACAAAAAAGGCGACCCCGAGTCGGGTCGCCTTTTGTTTGCGTTTGTTTAGTCGTTGCCGGCGTCGTCGGGTGCGTCGTCTACCGCGCCTATCGACTGCTCGTCGGGTTGCTCCGGCTCGATAGGTGCGTGGACGTCGGTGGACGTCGTTTCTTCGGCGCTAGCTGCCACGGTTTGCGCTGCAAGCTCCGTACCGGCGGCCTCCTCTTCGGCCTTGGCTCTGCGTTCGGCCAGTTCGGCGCGCATCTGACGCTTGGTCTTGTCGTCTATCTTGTACCACAGGAAAGGTATCATAGACAACAAGCAACCGATGCCGGGCAAGGATATGAAAGCGAAGAAGAGCCAACGTTGCATAGCGGGCGTTACCGTCGCGGTGGAGTTGTAGCCCGAGATGGCCACTATCAATATACCGGTCGCCACCGAAAAGGCGCTGGCCACCTTGTTGGCAAAGGACACGATGGCGTAATCCACGCCCTCGCGGCGTTCGCCCGTTTTCCACTCTTGGTAGTCGATGATATCCGCCGTCATGACAAGGGGGATATATCCGTGCGTGCCGTACATAAAGCCCACGAAGAAGAGCATGATCCATAGCATGATGAGGGCGGGCAAACCGCCGTGCATAGCGCTATCGGCCGGCAGCACGAAGTAGAATATGGTGCAGACAAGCGCCACCACAAAGCCGTAGAGAGCAAAGATGATAAAGGTCTTGCGCTCCCCCAATTTTTTGTTGATGAAGGGCACCGAAACGATGCTGATCATAGAGGTGATGCCCGAGGCGATGCCCGCCAGCCAAGTGGCGTTGGACGTGGGGTCCAACTCGGCGCCGCCTGCCAACAGGTTGGACAAAATGGGCACATATACTTTGCCGATGAGCACGCCGCCCGCTTGTACGACGACGGCACCCATGGCGCCACGCGCAAAACCGAGAATGATGGATAAGAACAGGATGCGTATCATCTTGTTGCGTTTGAGCTCCACAAACATCTCGTGCAAGGATACCGTTTTGCTGCCGTAGCTACGCACTCTCTCTTTGGTGTAGAAGTAGTTGATGAGGTGCAGACCCATGCCCAGCAGGAAGAAAATGATGGCGGCGGTGATGTAGTAGGTGCGCACGTAGCCGATGTCGCTCGAATCCTTGCCCGTGATTGCCGTGAGCACGAGCATGATAAAGGTGACGAATACGCCCGGGATAGAGCTGGATATGCTCTTGAACGTGTTGGCAAAGCCGGCCGCTTTGTTGCGTTCGCCTGCGTCGGGCGATAGCAGCGTGAGCAAGCTTTGGCTGGGTATATCCGCCAGACTATAGGCGATATTCCAGCACACGGTGGTGAACGTGATATAGACGTACATCACGATCTTGCCCGCCGTCGGCCCCAAATTCTCAAAGGGTATGTCAATAAAGATAAGGGTGGTCAACAAGGCGACGGGAAGGGCGCTGATGCCGATCCAAGGCACGATCTTGCCCTTTTTGAATTGGCTGCGGTCGATGATGGCGCCGATGATAGGGTCGGCGATGCTACTCAACAATTTGGCGAGCAGTATGACGATGGCGACCACAAAGAAGATCTTCGGGTCGATATCCGAATACATATCGCTGTAGAATTGGGTTTGAAAACTGTTGACGTATCCCGACATAAATTGGGCACCGCATACGCCCAAACCATAAAGCAGCGCACGCTTCGTCGTAAGTATTGCTGTAGACTGTTGTTTGTTTTTCATATTTGCACCTAAAAATATGGTATCATACTATTTGCAAAAATCAAGAGTAAATTGCAAAAAAGTGTGTCATAAAAGTGTTGTAAATAGTTGACGATATGGTTTTTTTGGTGTACAATACCTGTGTTATCTGGGTGTAGCGCAGCTTGGTAGCGTGCTTGAATGGGGTTCAAGAGGTCGGAAGTTCAAATCTTCTCACCCAGACCAAACGAATTGCCTCGGTTTTGCGTAAACCGAGGCTTTTTTATGCTTTTTTTGAGGAGAGTACCACTCCCGGGTGCGCCGATGTTTCCACGTGCATACGCTTACGCAGTGAATATCCGATTGAGGCACTATTAACTCAAATAGCAATCCCGGTTTCGACCACAGTGCTTTAGCATTAAAATGAATTGACGACGTTACCGTCATGAATTGGCTACGCCATGATTTCTCGCTTCGCTCCGTGAATTGA
>CAMPCZ010000030.1 GCA_946648015.1 uncultured Clostridia bacterium | reverse complement strand
GCTCCAATATGCACCATTAGCTCAGCTGGTAGAGCAACTGACTCTTAATCAGTGGGTCCCGGGTTCGAATCCCTGATGGTGCACCACAAGCCTCTTTTGCAAAAAAGAGGTTTTTTTGTTGTCAAATCAATCTTATGTGATATAATCAATCATAACGAACAATCAAGGGAGAGATGCTATGGATAACGTAATCGGAACAATAGTCAAAGGAAGAATAGACCGTCCGTTGGGGAGCAGACATCCCAAGTTTACAAATATGATATATCCGATCAACTACGGATACGTAGAAGGTGTTATGGCAAACGACGGAATGGAACAGGACGTTTACGTTTTGGGCACAGACAAGCCTTTGCTAACCTTCGAAGGCAAAGTGATTGCCGTCTATCATCGCTTCAACGACGTAGAAGATAAATGGATCGTATCTGTAGATGATTCCGAATACTCCGACGAGGAGATCTTGCAATCGATATGGTTTCAAGAGCAGTACTTCGACGGAGAACTACGTCGATAGTACACAGCAATAGATTTTCTATTCATTCCTCTATATTCTCTACCGCTCGATTCTACCAAAACAGTAACAAAACAGAAAAAGAGGAAGGCTCGGCCTTCCTCTTTTATTCTTGCGTTGTGATTACACGACCTCGATATCTTTGATATTGATTTCGTTGCCGGTAACCAAATAGGTTTTGTAACTGCCACAATGCGGGCATTTCTTGGCGAATTCTACCGTTCTATAGGTTTCGCCGCAATCCTCACAGTACGTCAAGGCCTCGAGAATTACCATATTCAGCGTGCATTCCTTGAGGTGTTCGGTGCGCTTTTTTGCCCACTCGAAGCAATCTTCAAAGAGATTGGGCACAATGCCCGAGACTTCACCGACTTCAAGGGTCAAGCGCAATACTTTTTGCACCTGATTTTGTTTGGCAACGTCTTCGGCCTGCTCTACTACTTGGAGTACAATGCCGAGTTCGTGCATTATTTGTTACCCTCTGCTTTTTGTTGCTTGATATACGCTTTGCGTTTTGCCGCCATGATGCGAGCCTCTTTGGAACCGCAGTTGAATAAAATCTTCAACGCACGACCCGCCGCATAGGAAAGCAGTCCGCCCACCTTCTTTTCGGCTACGCGCATATCGCTACACTTGGGATGATCGCGCAACAAATGAATGGCGTCAAATTGGCACCTGGTCGTGCACAAGCCGCAACCGATACACAAGTTGGGGTCTACGTACGAAGCACCGCAGGATAGGCAACGTTTGGCTTCGATCTTCACTTGCTCCTCGCTCAGCGTACCATGCGCATCCACAAAACTGTTCTTGTGGTCGATGTTTTCGTTCATAGCGGCCTCTTGGCGGCCGGCGGTATCGTAGCTGGGCACGCTGATGTCCTCTTTGTCGAGCGGCGTGTAGTTGCGGCGATCGCGACCAATGGTCATATGCGCTTTGGGGCGCACGTGGCGATGCAAGCTCTCGGCAGCCTCATGGCCTTGCGCGATGGCGTCGATGACAAATTTGGGGCCGGTGTATACGTCGCCACCCACGAAGATGTCGGCGTCATCGGTTTGATAAGTAAACTTGTCGGCCACGGGATAGTTGCCGTGCCAGAACTTGACGTTGGTTCCCTCAAGCAATTTGCCCCACTCTATGGCTTGACCAATGGCAAACACCACCTTCTCAGCGGCTACTTCCATCACGTCGTTTTCGTCATAAACGGGCGCGAATTTCTTATTGTCGTCAAAAACGCGTACGCATTTTTTGAATACGATGCCGCACACTTTGCCGTTGGCGTCTACTTTCACCTCTTTGGGACCCCAACCGTTGTTGACGGCAATATCCTCGGCCAACGTTTCGGCGATTTCCTCTCGGCTGGCGGGCATTTCGTCGCGTTGTTCCAGCGAGAACATGGCCACCGACTTGGCACCCAAACGATGCGCGTTGCGAGCGCAGTCAACGGCTACGTTACCACCGCCGACCACTACGACGTTGCCGTCGAAAGTCTCACGATTTTCAAAGCTCTTGCGCAGATACGACACGGCGATATCGGTACCTTCGGCAGTATCGTTGGCTACGCCGGGACGGCGGCCGCCTTGGCAACCGATGGCGATATAAAAAGCCTTGTAGCCTTGGTCGCGCAGTTGTTGAATGGTGATATCCTTGCCCACCTCTACGCCGCACTTGATTTCGGCGCCCATACGGGTGATGACGTCGATCTCGGCTGCGATCACGTCCTTTTCGAGCTTGTAGGTGGGTATGCCATACGTCAACATACCGCCGGGCAACGCGTTCTTTTCGAACACAGTCGGTTTATAACCCATTTGCGCCAAATAGAAAGCGGCGGACAAACCGGCGGGGCCACCGCCGATGATGGCGATCTTCTCATCAAACTTGCCATACACCGATTGCACGATCTTTTCGGGCACGTAGCGGTTCTCGTCTTTGAGTTCGAGATCTGCCACGAACTTCTTGATGGCGTCGATGGACACGGGTTTGTCGATGGTGCCACGGGTGCAAGCGTCCTCACAACGCTTGTTGCACACACGACCGCACACCGAGGGGAAGGGGTTCTCGGTTTTGATCATCGCCAAAGACTCGCGATATTTGCCCTCTTTTGCCAAAGCGATATAGGCTTGCACAGGCACGTGCGCGGGACAGGCCGCTTTGCAGGGTGCGCTACCGGTGGCATAGGTGTTGCTCATACGGCGCGTATCGCGGTATTCCTCATCCCAAGCATATTCGCCCCAACGGATCTTGTCGGGCAAAATGGAGTGGGGATATTGCATTTCTTTGCCGTCTTTCTTGCACAATTTTTGACCCAATTTGACGGCGCCCGCGGGGCAAACCTCTACGCACTTGCCGCACGCCACACACTTATCCTTGGATACGTTGGCGGTATACGCGCTACGCGACAGATAGGGGGTATTAAACAGCATCGAAGTGCGCAACGCGTTGCATATCTTGACATTGCAGTTGCAAATGTCGAAGATCTTTTCCTCGCCGTCGATGTTGGTGATTTGGTGAACGTAACCGTTTTTCTCCGCCAGTTCCAAGATCTCCAATGCGCGTTCCTTGGTGATATAATGCGCTCTGCCCGTCTCCACGGTGTAGTCGGCCATATCGCCCAACTGAATGCACCAGTCGTCGGGGTCGTCGGTGCAACCGTCGCCCAGCACGGCGCGGCTACCGCGGCACGAACATATACCGGCCGAAATATGACCGTCATACTTCTTCAACCAGTGCGAGATATGCTCTACGTCCACCGACTCGCTATTGGCGTTGATGGCCTTTTCTACGGGAATGACGTGCATACCGATGCCGTCGCCGCCGGGGCGCACCATTTGGGTGATACCTGCCAAAGGTATAAATGTCATACGCTCAAAGAAAGAGGTAACGGCGGGATTGCGCTCGATGCGATCGAGCGACGAGTTGAACAACTCGGCCGAGCCGGGCACAAAGAAACACACGCGATAGCGGCGGATCTTGCGTTTTTCTTCCTCGCTCTTGGTGCGAATGTCGGCATTACCGGTAGGATGATCGTGCGCATACAAATCGCCGTAGTCATACTCCAAAATGCCTATGACGGACATTTCGTCCAACAACTTTTGCAATTTGGCGGGCTCGAACTCGCGGTTCATCTTGATGAGTTGGGGAATGGTGTA
This sequence comes from uncultured Clostridia bacterium, assembly GCA_946648015.1. Lineage (GTDB taxonomy): Bacteria > Bacillota > Clostridia > Christensenellales > CAG-1252 > RUG14300. The sequence goes on along the minus strand of CAMPCZ010000030.1, from coordinate 13,525 downwards.
GAACTTGCGCAACTTCATCTTGTTGGCAATGTCGCACATTTCGGGCGTCAACATCTCTCTCAATCCCCAATACTCGGGGTCGTTGGCTGTGGGGCCAAACAACTTGTGCGGCACTACGTCAGTTATTTTCTTGCCCAGTTTGATATACTTCTTATCGGGATTTTGCTCGCCCTGGAACTTACTGATGATTTTGTCGTTTTGTTTAGGCATATATTATCTCCTTTATTGTTTTGCGGTTTTGATTTTTTCTGCGAAATAGTCTTGCACCGATTGCATATTTTCGCCCGTTTTGGCCGACACCGCCAATACGGTAGCGTTCGGATTGCGATGAGCAATATATTGCATACAGGCCTGCATATCAAAGTTGAAATATGGCAAAGTGTCTATCTTGTTGATAAGCACCAAGTCGCACTTTTGGTAAATCAATGGATATTTGAGCGGCTTATCATGGCCTTCGGGCACGGAAAGAATGGTCATATTGAGGTTGGCGCCCGTATCGTACTCGGCGGGGCAAACCAAATTGCCCACGTTTTCGAGAAATACGACGTCGAGATCGTCTATTCCCAATTCGTCCAAACCTTGCTTGGTCATGCCGGCGTCCAAATGACACATACCGCCCGTATGCAACTGCACCGACTTGCAATGAGCGTCGGCGGCTACCTTGACGGCGTCTACGTCGCCGTCAATATCCGCCTCCATCACGCCCACTCTCCAGGTGGGCATAAGCCTATTGATAAGCGAAACCAACGTCGTGGTTTTGCCGGCGCCCGGCGAACTCATTACGTTGACCAACAGCACCTTTTTCTCTTTGAGATATTGGCGCAACATATCGGCCTCGCGGTCGTTGTCGGCAAATACGCTTTTGTTCAATAGAATGGTTTTGACTTGCATCGCTACTGCTCCTTGCGGGAGACTTCATCAAAAGAAGCGACCTACGATATCCTTAGACGCGGCGCAGGTATCCTCCATGTCGCCGAAGGACAAGATCTCACCGGCATAGTAGGTGTTTTTGGTGCCTTGGATCGCCTCGAGTTTGTCGTACCAACCGGCAGCGTAATCTTCGGGGCCGACGTGGGGGCAATAGTAGGATTCTTGGGCATACAACACTTCTTTGATGGGGAATTTGAGGGTCTTTTGGATGTCCTCTTTCATCATCTCCAGCGTCTTTTCATACGAAACGTCGGGATCGCCGGTGTGGTTGCGCAACGCATACACGGTGCAGGGGCAATTCTTGCCTTGGTCTTCCCATCTATGATAGTACACCATGGCGTGTCCCAAACGCTCGGGTTCCATGTTCTCGAACAAGTAGCCCGAAATAACGGGGCCTTTGTCCTCGTCGAAACGAGCGATAAAGTCAACGTACTTCTCGTGCACGATCTTTGCAAACAGCTCTTTCTCGTCTTTGGTGGCGTCGGCATAGCCCGCAAACCAATCCAAGGGAGTGGTAACGATCAACTTGTCAAACTCTTCGGTGGTCTCCACGCCGTTTTGACGAATGGTTACCAACACTTTGCCCTCGGGACGCTCGATTTTGACGACCTCGGTATTGAGCACGGCGGGATGCTTGAGCTTGCGGTTGACGCTATTATAAATCTCTTGGGTGCCGTCTTGCCAAGTCCACAGTCTCATACCTACGAACTCGCGCGCGGTGGTCACGTCCAAGTATTTCAGCACGTAGGCCGCAGGGATCTCGTCGAAATAACCATATCCGAACGAGGTATAGGGTCCGATCCAAATGCGTTGCACTTCTTCGATTTTATTCTTTTTGCAAAACTCCTTGAAGGTCAGAGCCAAGTCCTTGAGGTTTTCGTTTTCGCCCTTGATATAGTTGGGGAAAGCCTCACCCGCGTTGTCGCCGGATTCGTTCTTGACGATTTTGCTGATGCCGTCGTATTTGCCGCTGGCAACGCCGATGTGACCGTAGCAATCGTAACCGGCATACTTGGTTGCCATCAATTTTTGCAATTTATTGAATTGCGCTTTGAGTTTGATGAGTTTGAGTTTCTCTTTGAAAGGCACGGCTTTTACGTTGAAAGGCTCGATGACTTCGCCGGTAAAGCTGTTGCGATACTCTCTGCGCATGTTGGGCTCGCCGGGTTTGAAATCGGGGCCTTTGTGATAGTAGCCGCCGAACTCTTCCATCTCGGACACGGCGTGGTAGGTGATAGCACCCATAATAGCACCCGTTTCATAGGCTCTTTCTTCGCCATTGACCATGATCTTGGGAGAATAGGCCTTGCCACCTACTTTGTTGAGTTTCTCGTAGATGACATAGTTCTCGTACCCTTTCTTTTCGAGGTACATACCACAAGCCAAGCCCGCGGGACCTCCGCCGATGATACAAATGCGTTGTTTGTTGTCTGCCATAATTCGACCTCCATATTATTGTTTTAACATATATGATTTTATCATATAATATTCATTTTGTAAATAGCAAATAATTCCAATTATGTCATTTTTTGCCCTGTTTCGCCATCTTTCCTGCGACCAAATCGCCTATGTAGTCGGCCAATTCCTCTATCCCCACCCCAAGCGGCGCGGACACAAAAAATACGGGGGCCTTGTCATTGCGCCGTTTTACGTTGGCCGATACGCGTTCTTTGTCAAAATCGAATACAGGCATAACGTCGGTTTTGGTGACGGCCACAATGTCCGCGACCTCGAACATAAGCGGGTATTTAATGGGCTTATCGTCCCCTTCGGGGACGGAAAGCAGCACCAAGTTGGCGTCCGCGCCCGTATCGAATTCGGCGGGGCAAACGAGGTTGCCTATGTTTTCGAGCACCACCATATCGAGTCCCTCTATCCCCAATGCGCACAATGCCTCCCACGACATTTGGCAAGTGATGTGACAAGCGCCCGCCGTGTGCATTTGTATGGTCTTGACGCCCGTTTTTGCGGCGATGGTCTCCGCGTCCACGGCACTGTCTATATCCGCCTCGATAACGCCTATCGAAAAACGCGATTTGAGTCGGTTGATAAGCGCCGTAAGCAAAGTGGTTTTGCCACTGCCCGGCGAACTCATTACGTTGAGCAAAAATACCTTTTGATCGGCCAGTTCGGCACGTATTTGCTTGGCCTGCTCGTTATTGCGCGACACGATGTCCTCTTTGATTTCTACGATCTTGACTTCGTCCATAACTAATCCTTTGCCGTCAATACGGGTATGATCAACCAAAAATAATATTCGGCCATTTTTTCGGGGCTTTCGGTACAATCGCGATTGAGCCACCACAACGCCAACTCGGTGAGGGTGGAAATAAGATGATTGACCAGCAAGTCCTCGTCGAATTTGGTGCATTGATACACTTTGAAAATGTAGTCGTACACCAACGAATGCAAGTGTTTGTTGAGATCGTCGACGAATATCTCCCGCCCCTCCGAACGCAAAATGCCCTTGATGAGCCCCTTCTGCTCTTCAAAGTGGTAGAACGTATGCTCTACCACGTGACGATAGTCGTCGGTATGCGAAAAATCGTGATGCGCCTCGGGCGATAGCGTGTGGCAAAACACGTGGTCGAAAATATCGTCGCAGATAAGATGCAACAATTCGTCTTTGGTGCGAAAATGTTCATAAAAAGTAGAGCGACCTACGTTGGCCTCGTCCAAAATATCCTGCACGGTTATTTCGCCATAACGCTTGGTCTGCAACAGTTTGGCAAATGCCTCGCGAATAGACTTGATTGTTTTGACTTTGCGCCTATCCATTCTTGCCTCCGGTGTCCGCTTTCGAACAACGCGTATGATAGTATCATTATATCGCGCATTCATCATTTTGTAAATCATTATTTTATACAAAACTTGCATAAAAGTATTGACACAAATGACGCGGACTGCTAAAATAGCAAACATAAACGGCGATTTTGTTCGTTTTCGAACTTAATCAACTTGTTGTCCAAAAAAAATATCGAGGCCATAATGACGAGAACTACAAACAAACGCATCAACTGGATATTACCTGCGGTACTTGCGGTATCGGTAGTTTTGGCTTTTTTCATCAGCCTTTTTGTCGGTTCTTCCAAAATGAGCCTTGCCGACAGTATAGCGGCTTTGGCACACCGCTCCACGCCCGCCTACGAGCGCATTATATGGAACATTCGATTGCCGCGCGTATTGGCGGCATTGATAGCGGGCGCGGGTCTTGCCGTGGCGGGCCTTATCATGCAAACGTGTTTGGGCAACGTGATGGCTTCGCCCTCTACCTTGGGTGTATCCAATGCCGCCGTTTTCGGTGCCAACTTGTCTCTCATCGCCTTGTCCGGCGGTTTTTTGACGCTGGGTACCAATGCCACCGACGCCGTGCGGCAGGCCGATCCGTTCGCCGTATCGGCCATTGCTTTTATCTTTGCCATCGCGTCCGTTTTGCTTGTTTTGGCGCTATGTAGACTACGGTCGTTTTCGCCCAATACGGTCATCTTGGCGGGTGTGGCCATCGGCGCCATTTGGACGGCCGCCACCACGATACTGCAATACCACGCCACGGACGTGGGACTATCGGCCGCCGTCATTTGGAGTTTCGGCGACCTTGGTCGCGCCACCTACACCCAAGACTACATCATGCTTGCGGTAGTCGGCGCTTGTTCCATTGTTTTTTTTGCGCTTTCCTGGCGTTTCAACGCGCTGCTTGGCGGAGACGAAGCGGCGCACGCAGTGGGCGTAAACGTACGACTTTTGCGATTGGTAGGGCTACTGCTCTCCTCTTTGATCACCGCCGTATGCGTATCGTTTTTGGGCATTATCGGTTTTGTAGGCATCATTTGTCCGCACATAGTCAAACGCATTGTCGGCTCCAATCATTGTATCAGCATTCCTTCCACTCTTCTATTGGGCTGCCTATTATTGCTGGTTACCGACACCGTATCACGCTCGGTGGGCGGCGGTACGGCTCTACCCGTGGGCGCCATCACTTCGCTATTGGGCGCGCCCTTCTTCTTGGCGATGTTATTTACGGCAAAGGAGCGTGGATAGTATGCTGGAAATACGCGATCTGACTTTTGGCTACAACAAAAACAAGCCCGTGCTAAACCATCTTTCACTCGAATTGCCCGAGGGCAAGATCGGCGTGCTACTCGGCAAAAACGGCGCGGGCAAAAGCACCCTGTTCAGGTGCCTATTGGGACTGACCAAATGCAGTGGCTCTATCGTTTTTGAGGGCAAGGATCTGGCGAAAATGAAGCGAATCGACCGCGCAAAAACCATTGCGTACGTGCCGCAACAAATTCATTTCGGCGACTTGACGGTGTACGACTGCGTGATGGTCGCGCGCCTTGCGCACTTCGGATTGGCGGCCGGTAGTGAGGATAGACGCGTCGTAGACCAAGTGCTGCTCGATATGGGACTTTATGACTTGCGAAACGAAAACGTAAGCCGTTTGTCGGGAGGCGAACGCCAAAAAGTGGCCATTGCGCGCGCCTTGGCACAAGAGGCAAAACTTCTTGTTTTCGACGAACCTACCGGCAATTTGGACGTAAGCAACGAGCAACTATTCTACCGATTGATAAAAGACGTGGCCGCCAAACGGAATTTGACGATATTGGTCGCCGTGCACAATCTGCAATTTGCGCTGTCCATAGGCGATGTTTACTATATGATGATAGACGGAAAAGTGCGCTACAGCGGAGACGCGGGTGTCGTCAACGCCGACACCATACGCGACGTCTACGGAATACAAGCCAAAATTATAAAAATTAATGGTATAAACCATGTTATTTATGGAGGTATTTCTCATGAGCAAAACACTTAGAACAGTCATCGCTATCGTAGTCGTATGTATACTGAGCGTGTGCGCATTATCCGCCTGCACGCCCAAGCAAGATACGACGCAAAAAAACAGCACCGTTACCGATCTTATCGGGCGCGAAGTCGAGATAAAGGCGGGCTCATACCAACGAGTCGTTTGCATAGGCGCCGGCGCACTCAGGCTGTACTCCTACGTAGGCGACGTATCCCTATTGGCGGGAGTTGAGGACATCGACAACCTGTCCCTGAGCGCACGCCCCAAAATGTTCGACAGCGTGGCAAGACCGTACGTCATGGCCAACCAAGAAGCATTCGCCAAACTGCCCTCGTGCGGCGTCGGCGGACCCAATGCTCAAAATGCCGAAGCCGAAAAGATTTTGTCCGTCAATCCCGACATAGTCATTTCGGAATACGAGGACGTAGACAAGGAGAACGCCCTGCAAGCGCAACTCGGCGTGCCCGTGGTAACCGTGCGATACGGTGCAAAAGGCGTATTTGACGAAAACGTGTCCAAGAGTTTGGAATTGCTGGGCAAGGTTTTCGACAAAGAAACCAAAGCCACGGCACTTCGCAACTACATCGCGCAACAAAAAGAAGACATCTTCAACCGAACCAAAGACGTTGCCGCAGCCGACCAAAAATCGGTATATATTTGCGGGCTGGGCAACTGGGGCACCACCAACCACCTGATGACGGCACAAAACTACGAACCCTTTGCGGTAGCACACATCAAAAATGCCGTCAGCGGGCTGGCAAACAACGGAATACAAAGCATAGAAAAAGAGAAATTTGTAGCGCTTGGCGATAGCATCGACGTCATGATCATTGACGCTGCCGCCGTCAAAAACATCAAGCCGCTTTATGCCGAAGACAATGCGATGTTCGACACAGTCAAGGCTTGGCAAAACGGCGAGGTCTACCTCGAAATGGCGTACAATGCCTATTACACCAACCTTGAAATCGCATTGGCCAATACCTGGTACGTAGCCAAAATCGTCTATCCCGCCCTATTTGAAGACGTAGATATGACCGCAAAAACCAACGAGATCACCACGCAGTTTTTGGGCGCAAATATGGCCAACGACATATTTGCCTGTCCCCAAAGCTACGGCGGTTACCAAAAGATAAACACCGCTACGTTTTTCGACTGATATGCAAGACAACACCGCTAAAATCAAACAGTTTTTCGACCAACGCGCGCCGCATTGGGACGATGGAGAGACTTGTCCCGAGACGACCAAACGCAGTCTACTTGCCGCAATAGGCATACGCAGGGGCGAGCGCGTTCTCGACCTTGCTTGCGGCACGGGCGTGGTGACCGCCCTCTTGCACGAGCAAAGCCAAGCGCCCGTTGTGGGGCTGGATTTATCGCCCAATATGATCGAAATCGCGCGCCGCAAATACGCGCAATGCGACTGGGCCACTTTTGTGCAAGCGGACTTTATCACCGCGCAGCTGGATAACCCATTCGACGTTGTGGTAATATACAATGCCTATCCGCATTTTTTAGACGTAAATCAACTATGCGACAAGTTGTACAAAACCATAGCGCCCCAAGGCAAGGTGGGTATCGTGCATTCTATGTCCCGCCAAGCCCTCGCCGCGCACCATAGCGGGGCTGCCGGCGCCATTTCGCGCGATTTAGATGCGCCTACGATAGAGGCACAACGGTTTGCCCCTTACTTCACCCCTCTTGTAGCGGAAGAAAGCGACCTGCACTACTTACTTGTGATGCAAAAGCAATAAAAAAGAGCGCCGATGCGCTCTTTTTTATTGCCACAAAAGGCTTAGAGTTCCTTGCTGTTTTCCACGTAAGGCAACAAGCTGATTTCGAGATTGCCGTTGCGCGTGCGCAGTTCGTCGATGAGTTCCTTTTCTTCCGCCGCATTTTTGAGTACAACGCGGTAGGACAAACGAAACATGGAGCCCATACCGGTAGTCTTTACGCCTACCATCTCGTACATCTTGAGGTAGTGCGCAAAAGTATCGTTGAATACGTCCGAATAATTGAGCGTTTCGGGAATGGTGATTTTAAGCAATTTTTCCTTGGCGAATTGTTTGTTTTTGAATATGGGTAGATAGGCAAATGCCAAGTACAACCCTGCCGCAACCAGCGTAAAGATGGCGCCGTATGCCGCGTAGCCCAAGCCAAATACCAATCCGGATACGATAGAGCCCAACAGCAATAGTATTTCTTCGGCGCGGCCGTTGTTGGAGCGGAACCGCAGCAAGCCCAACGCAATGGCCAACGTCGCCAGCCTTGTAACGCCGCCCGACACGCTGGAGTCACTCAAAAACTTGCTGACTAACGCCACGCCTACGCTGATGATGAGCGGCAATAGCGCCATCGTAATAAACATGCCTTTGGACGAGCGCAATTTGACCGATACGATCCAAGCGTACAAAGCGCCCGTTACCAACGCGACGCCCGCCATCAATGCTATCATTGCCACAGTAGTGCCATTTTCAAATATCGAATTAAACATAACTATCTCCTTTGCTTAGGCCAAGCCCATAAAGCGACGCGCAACGTTGTGCGCTTGTTGTTTGTACGCCTCTCCGTATTTGGAGAAGCTGCCTTTGTATATCTGCCCATCCGCCAAGATATGACTTAGCCACATCGGCATGGCCTCTTGCACTTTTATCTCGAGTATCGTGTAGCCTGCTTTCAATAGCGGCGTGCCTTCCATAGAGGTGGTGAGGTTTAGGTCACTCACGCGGTACCGCGGGTTGTGATCGATGGTCAAGCGCAGGTCGCCCCCCGGCTCAAAATAGGCGTTGCGGTCGTAGATGATGAGGCAAGCGGGCACCAGATTGCCGTAGAAATCGCGAAAGTAGGATATTTCGCGGGCTATTTGACCGTCGGCACAAATCTCACCTTCCCCCGCAAAAAAGGCATTGACAGCGGGTATCGTACTGGACACACGTCGCTTGTACACGATTTTTTGAGTTTTGCGTTTCAATTCCAAAAACACCGGGCTTTGCTCGGTGGCCAACCCATACGAGCGCAAGCGTATTTTCTCTTTGAAAGGCGGCTTTTCTATAGAAGTGCGTATCAATCTGTAGTCCGGCGTATCGTAGTACAGCGACGCTATCGAGGTCAGGCCGTACTTGTCCAACTGCATATGCCCCTCTAATTTTTGCTTGATATATGCGGTCTGCTCGGGCGATAGGATATACTTCATTTCATACCGCTTCATCACAATGATGGGTTTTTCTTGTTTTTGCGGTTTATCCATAAAGCGCCTCCTACAATTCCACTTTGAGCACAAAGTGTCCGTCTTTGCTTTCGGCTTTGATGCGCCCGCCGTGCTTATCCACGATCTCTTTTGCCACCGACAGACGAATGCCCGTGCCGACTACGCCGCTGCGCTGCACCTCTTCGCTGCGGTAAAACCTTTCGAACACGCTATCCAAGGGGCCGTCCTCATCGAGATCGGCGTCGTTCGCTACGGTCAACACCAAGCGTTCGCCCTCCCGAGCCAAATCGAGCATAGCGTGCGTTTTGCCATACGTCAGCGCGTTTTCGAGCGCTATATCGAGCAATTCGCCTATTTGCATGGCGTCGCCGACATATTCCAAATGCTCGCCTATGTGCGTTTTCAACTCCTTGCCGCTGTCGGCAAACGACTTGGCATAGGCCCCGCACAACTCCTGTGTCAACGCCGACAAATCGAATGCTTTGAAGTTTTGCTTGTCGTCGACGTCTTCCAGCAAAAGCAACGAGTCCAAACCCTGCACCAGCCGCGTGAGGCGCTTTACCTCTTTGTCTATGGCCTTAGTTTCCTCGCTTTGACCGTCGCGCGTTTCCAAGATATGACGGTTGGCGTCGATGATGGTTATGGGGTTTTTGATTTCGAAGGCCGCGTCTCGTATAAATCGTTTTTGGCGACGATCGCTTTGTTCGATAGGAGCAACCGCTGCTTTGGATATGCCGACAAGTGCCAGTAGCGTTACCACCAATCCCAGTCCGACGCCTACCGCGGAGGCTATAAGCACGCGGTAACTTGGCGAGAGTTCTCTATTTTGGTCAATGACGGTAACGTGAGTACCCATATCGTCCGTCCACACTCTATACCGATAGTAGGTGCGCGTCCAGCCGCCCTTGCCGTCGGACAGGGTTTGCGCCCACGCCACAGCCTCCGCTTGGTCGACAGCCGACATACGCATATCCACCATTGTTGCAGCGCCGTTTTGGTCGAAGGTTACGGTGAAATATCGTGTTGTTGCGGCCAATTCGGGCGAGTTGGGGCCGATGGGAGGACGATTACCCTCGCGCCAACCTTGTTCAAAACCCGGCGTAGGCATCGACTGCGCAAATGCGCCACCGCCTGCTATGATGCGATCCAGCACCTTGTCTGCTTCGTCGCTAACTATACTGAAGTTGACGAAGTTGATGACCGCCAAGATGACCAAAAGCAATGCAAATACGGACAACATAGCCGTTATGATAAATTTCTTACGTAACTTGTTAATCATAATTCACCCTATATCCTTTGTCTGCCACGGCTACGAATCGCATCGCCAGCCCGCCCTTTTTCAGTTTGCTATTGATATACGATATCAGTCTATATACGCCACCTTCTATACCGGATAGCGGCACCTCCGCCAAAGTATCGGCCGACACGGGCTCGTCATTGGCCACTATTAAGCGTGCCACCTCCATCTCGGGCAAAGTCAAAGGCACGGCTTTATCCTTGTACGATATCGACATAGTACTCATATCCACCGTAAGCGCTCCGTACAATTCGACCCCGCTCGTTTCACCAAGGCGTCGGAGTGCGGTCAGCAATTCGTCCACACCAAAGGGCTTTGGCAAAACGACGTCGAAACACGCGGACTGTGCTACTTGGTAATACGAAGTGGGCAATATGCCAATGCTTCGAGGTGCGTACCCTTGCTTTTTGCTCTTTGCCAATACCTCCGCGCCGCAAAGCCTCGGCAAACCGCTTTCTATCAGCAAATAATCGTACTTTGCATCGTTGAGTTTGTCCAATGCCTGGTAGCCGTCGTACACGATATCCACCTCATAGCCTTCCGCGCATAAGGCACGCCCTATGGCCGCGGCAAGCGGGCGACAATCTTCGGCCAACAATACTTTCATGCTTCCTCCTTGCGGCTATCGCCGTCTTTTGGGTACATTCTATCGTGCCAACCTAAAAACAACTTTAATTTGTCGTGCGAGCATAAAAAAAAGACTGCGGCTGCAGTCTTCTTTTTGTTTCGTCTGATTACTTGGCGTACTCTACGCTACGCAATTCGCGTATCACGCACACTTTGATTTGTCCGGGATACTCCAACTCCGCTTCCAACTTCTTGGCGATCTCCTTGGCCATAAAGTAGGTTTTTGCGTCGTCGATTTGTTCGGGTTTGACCATAACGCGTATCTCCCTACCGGCTTGAATGGCATAACTCTGCTCCACGCCCTCAAAGGAATTGGCTATGGTCTCTATGCTTTCCAAGCGCTTGACGTAGCTTTCGAGCGAGGCGCGACGTGCGCCGGGGCGAGCCGAAGATATGGCGTCTGCGATTTGCACGATAATGGCCTCCAAGGTGTGCGCCTCCACGTCGCCGTGGTGTGCTTCGATAGCATGGATAACGGCGGGGCTTTCCTTGAACTTTTTGGCCAATTCTACGCCCAATGCAACGTGCGTGCCCTCTACCTCGTGGTCGATGGCTTTACCTATATCGTGCAACAAACCTGCACGTTTGGCAATCTTGATATCAGCGCCCAATTCCGCAGCCAATACACCCGAAAGATAGCAAACCTCCAAGGAGTGTTGCAAAACGTTTTGGCCATAGCTTGTACGGAATTTGAGTCTACCCAACAATTTGACCAATTCGGGGTGCAAATTATATACGCCCGAGTCATAGGTAGCCAATTCGCCTGCTTCCTTCATTTGGTTCTCGATCTCGTTGCGGGACTTGTCCACCACTTCCTCTATGCGAGCGGGGTGTATACGGCCGTCGGCCACCAATTTTTCTAGACTGACGCGCGCTATTTCACGGCGCACGGGATCGAAACCGGACAAAGTAACTACGTCGGGAGTGTCGTCTATGATAATATCCACACCGGTGGCATTTTCGAGTGCGCGAATGTTGCGTCCCACGCGACCGATTATCCTTCCCTTCATCTCTTCGTTGGGCAGTGCCACAACCGATACAGCCACTTCGCTGGCATGGTCGGTAGCGCATCTTTGTATGGCCAAAGTAATGATTTCTTTTGCCTTTTTGTCGGCGTCTTCTTTGGCCTGCGCTTCGATGGCTTTGCATTCGGCCACGGCGTCGCGGCGCGCGTCCTCTATCATGCTATGCACCAATTCTTCCTTGGCTTCCTCGCGGCTCAAACCTGCAATGCGCTCCAATTCGTCTTGGATCTTGGCTTCGCGTTGGTCGAGTTGAGCGTTACGATTTTCCAAGTTGCGTTCGGTCTGTGCCAGTTGGTTGCGTGTAGCGTCCAATTCCTGCGCTTTGCGGTCCAACACATCCTCTTTTTTGTTGAGTTGGTCGTCTCTTGCCGCCAATCTTTGCTCTGTGCGCTGATTTTCGGCGCGTGCGGCGCGAGTTTCTTTGTCCAACTCGGCACGGAGTCTGTGTTGCTCCTCTTTAGCTTCGAGTAGTGCTTCTTTGCGAAGCGTTTTCGCTTCCAATTTGCCTTCTTCAACTATTCGTTCGGCTTCCGCTTTGGCGCTTTTTAATTTCTTTTCTACAAACATTTTGTATCCGAAATATCCGCCTACCACGCCCACTGCGGCCGTAGCAACGGCGATGAGCGCGATACCCCAACCGGGCACGGAAGACAACAGCATAGTCAAAACCATACTGATAATCATGTTCAACCTCCTAATATTCAAATTTCAAGTAACAATATCTGCAAAAGCAGTCATTATAAACTTTTATTATTATAAACCCCCAAAATAGTATTGTCAATATGATTTATCCAAAACTCACAAGTTTTTGGATACACTTTGCATTTTTTGCATAAAAAAACCTCATCGCAAATTGCGACGAGGCACTCCTCTACACGCGGGAGAAAAAGGATACCACTTTGCCCAAAATACGCGTATTTTCCAGTTGTTCGTCGACGTATACCTGCGATGGATAGGCAGGGTTTTCGGGTACCAGCACCAATTTGTTGTTGGGCACGTCGTAGTACACGCGCTTGATGGTGGCAGCCTCGCCAATGGCTACCACGGCTATCTCGCCGTTATTGACCATCTCCTGCTTGTGCACAAACACCAAGTCGCCGTCGAAAATGCGTGCATTGATCATGCTATCTCCCTCGGCAACCACGCAAAAGTCGGCATTGGTCTCCATACTTTGCAAAATAAAGTTCTCGTAACTATCCTCGGCATAGATAGGATCTCCGCAAGCCACCGATGCCAAAATGGGCAACCGCTTGTACGCAACGCCGTCTTGTATGATGGCGTGCGTGCCCAACTCGGGCTCGATCTCCCGCCCCAGCAAGTAGTCGACCGTTACGTTGTACAAAGCGGCCAACGCCAATAGATCTTGCGCGCGGGGCTCGGTGGTGTTGTTCTCCCATTTGGCCACGGCTTGTTGGCTAAGTCCCAATTTTTCGCCTACCTCGGCCTGCGTCAATCTGTTCTTTTTGCGTTCTCTCTTCAAAATACTTCCGTTCATTTGTGTACACCTCGCCTCTATTATAATACGCTATTTTTTTGTATTTTGCAAGAGGTTATGCTATCTTTTTTCAAAATTTACGACTTATTGTTGTATTATTCGACCTTTAGCAAAAGAAAGGGTTGCGCCGCAACGCAACCCA
>CAMPCZ010000029.1 GCA_946648015.1 uncultured Clostridia bacterium | reverse complement strand
ATACATTATACATCTTTTGCCGACGCGTTTCAACCCCCTTTGCCTATCGCGCCCCGAAAACCCGAAGCGTAGCGAGGCGCAACCCGCATGGAGGGTAGCATGCGTGCATATTTTGCACGCAAAGCCCGTGATAAGACGTGCTGTTCGGTCCGTTGTCGCGTGCTTAGCACGGCGACCCAAATAGAGTGATAACGTACAAGATTTTGCCGCCTTGGGCGGAAAATCCGTCCGTTCTTTGCCAAGGGGCCGCCGCACCACCAAGCAACCTTGCGTGCTGCGCACTTCTCTTTTTTATGCCCAATCCCCGTCTTGTACTATGCACAGACCGTGTCTTGGGCATAAAAAAAGCAACCTTCGGTTGCAAGGTTGCTTGGTGGTGCGCGATAACGGACTCGAACCGCTGACCCTCTCCACGTCAAGAAGACGCTCTACCAGCTGAGCTAATCGCGCATTTGCAAAGGTATTATAAACGATTTGCGCCGGATTGGCAAGTGTTTTGTGATAATTTTTTGCGGAGTTTGCTTTTATTGGCGGTTTTGCAAGGTTCTTTGCTCCCGACCCGACGAATTTGGTTGTCAAGCAGACGCAAACGCGGTATATTTGTGTTGTATGGCAAGACAACTCTCCAGCGTCAAGGATTTGACGCACGGCAACACCTACAAGTTGATGGTCGGCTTTGCGCTGCCTATTTTGCTTAGCCAAGTTTTCCAGCAACTCTACAACACGGCGGACACCCTCATTGTCGGTCGTTTTTTGGGCACCAATGCCCTTGCCGCCGTCAGTTCGTCGGGCACACTCATCTTTTTGCTGGGCGCGTTTTTCATCGGCACGGCGCAGGGCGCGGGCATCGTTATATCGCGCTACTTCGGGGCGGGCGACAAAGACAAAGTGTCCAAAGCTATACACACCAACGTTGCCTTTGGGCTGGTGGCGGGTACGTTGCTCACCGTCGTAGGCGTAACGCTCACGCCCTTTCTTTTGCAATGGATGAACACCGACCCCGCGGTATTACCGCAAGCCATCGAATACTTCCGCTACTACTTTTTGGGCTCTATGGCGATGGTGATGTACAACACGCTGCGCTCGGTGATGAACGCATTGGGCGACAGCCGCAGGCCGCTCATCTATTTGGTGATATCCTCGCTAATGAACATAGCCTTAGACGTGCTATTCGTGGGCGTCTTGCATTGGGGCGTGTGGAGCGCGGCCGTGGCCACCGTCATTTCGCAAGCGGTGAGCATGGTATTGTGCCTGGCGCACCTCTGCCGCAAAGGGCACATCTATTCCGTTTCATTCAGAAAAATCCGTTTTGACGGGGCTATCCTCAAAGAAATAGTCAAATACGGTCTGCCCGGAGGCGTGCAAAACTCGGTCATCGGTCTGGCCAACGTGATAGTACAATCGCAAATCAACCTTTTCGGCGCGTTTGCCACCGCCGCCTACGGCGCATACGCCAAAATAGAAGGTTTTGCGTTTTTGCCCATCAACAGCTTTACTATGGCCATCACCACCTTTGTCAGTCAAAACCTCGGCGCGCAAGAAAAAGGCCGCGCAAGGCAAGGCGCACGGTTTGGCATCATTACGTCGGTGCTTATGGCCGAACTCATCGGGCTGGCGTTCTATCTATTTGCGCCCCAGCTCATAGCCATCTTCGACAGCACCCCCGAAGTGATCGAATTCGGCGTAACGCAGGCGCGTATCTGCAGCCTTTTCTACGGTCTGCTGTCATTTTCGCACGCCGTGGCCGCCGTGTGCCGAGGCGCAGGCAAGGCCTTTGTGCCTATGGCGGTGATGCTATCCGTTTGGTGCGTATTTCGCATCATATATATCATAGTGGTCATGCGCCTGCTGCACACCATATCGGCGGTATTTTGGGCGTATCCCATCACCTGGGGCATCAGTTCCACCATCTTTTTATTCTACTATCTTTTCAGCCGTTGGCAAGACGGTTTCGACGACAAAAAAGCGGCCCGCGAGCCGCCCGATTTGGAGCCAAGCGAAGCCTGACTACGCCCTACTCGCTTTATTCCAAACCCACCAAATAGAATTGTTGGCAAAAGACATATTCACCTTGCGCTGCAACGCCAGTGAAGCCGCGTTGTCCACAAAAATGTGCGCATAGGCATAGCGGCCCAAAGACATTTGACGCGCCACCAAATAGGCGGTCAATTCCTCTGCTACGCCCTGCCTGCGATGCGCGGGAAACACGTACAGCATACCCAATGCGCCCTCGGTATGCAAGCCGGCATATCCCACCAACTCGTCGCCGTCGTATGCGCAAAAGAAGTCGGGCGAATCAAAATGCAAGCGCAGTTGCTCGGGCGGTATCAGGTGATAGGTGGCAAGTACGGCCTCCCAATCCGCCTCGACGGGGCGCGATATGCGAAAGCGACCGCCGACAATGGGAGGCGTAGGAGCGGCATACCACACTTGTACGCACTTGCTATATTCCGTCATATTCCACCGTTCGGCAAGGTAGGGCAACAATTCCTCTTGCCGCACCACGATATTGCGCGCGCCGGCAGGAAAACGCTCTAACGCCACCAGAGCCGACTCTTTGTCCACGGCCGCCAGCATATAGGTGCCGCTATCGACCAATAGCATTGCGTCGGGGCTATCGTACACCACCTCGGCGCCGCGGCGCAAACTCTCCAACATATCCACGTATTCGACCATTGCGGCTTGCATTGTAGCCAAAAACTTATACTCCATGTCAATCACCCATACGAGTATATCATACGCGGCGGTTTTACTCAACCATTTGTGCGGTCAACATAGTAAAATGGTACAAAAAAGCCTACCGCGTGGGTAGGCTTTTTTGTACTTTGGCAAAAACTCAGTCGAATTTTTTGCGGTTCTTGTTGTAGTGGGTGTGCAACAGCTCGTGCGCTTTGTGCGAATTGGGTTCGCCCAAAAACTCTTTGTACAGGGCTTGCAACTGGGGATTGTTGTGCGATTGACGCCACACCTGACGCTCGTCCTCGCTGTAGAGGGCGTTGGCACGCTTTTGCATATAGGTATCGTAGATGTTGGCGTCCTCGTTGGGCAAGAATACCTCGCGCACGTAGGGTTGTCCGCCACCGTTGATGCAGCCGCCGGGGCAACCCATCACCTCGATGAAGGTGTAGGGAGAGGTACCCTCGCGGATTTGGTCCAACAACACTTTGGCGCCTTTCATACCGCTGGTAACGGCAACTTTGATCTTTTGACCTGCCAACTCGAACTCGGCCTCGCGGATATTGTCGAATCCGCGCACTTCGTGGAAGACCACGCCCTCGCGCTCCTTGCCGGTGAGGACGAAGTAAGCGGTGCGCAATGCGGCTTCCATAACGCCGCCCGTTACGCCGAAGATGACGCCGGCGCCGGTGTAGTCGTGCACCAAATCGTTGTCGAAGTCCTCGTCGGGCAAACGGTCGAACATAATACCCGCGCGGCGAATAACGCGGCCCAACTCGCGGGTGGTAAGCACGGCGTCTACGTCGCGTATGCCGCCCTCTTCCTCCATCTCGGGACGGTTCTTCTCATACTTCTTGCAAGAGCAAGGCATAATGGACACCACGAACATATCCTTGGGATCCACGCCGATCTTTTGGGCATAGTAGGTCTTGAGAATGGCGCCGAACATTTCGTGCGGGGACTTGCAGCTGGAGAGGTGGTCGAGTTGATCGGGATAGTAGTACTCGGCATAGTTGACCCAACCGGGCGAGCACGACGTGATCATAGGCAACGTGCCGCCGTTTTTGATGCGATTGAGCAACTCGGTGGCTTCTTCCATGATGGTAAGGTCGGCGGCGAAGTTGGTATCGAACACTTTTTTGAAGCCCAAGCGACGCAACGCGGCTACCATTTTGCCCGTAACGGGGGTGCCGATCTTCATGCCGAATTCCTCACCCAAAGCGGCGCGGACGGCGGGCGCGGTTTGCACCACGACGTATTTGCCCGCGGCCATAGCGGCGTCGACTTTGTCGATCTCGCTGGCTTCCATCAAGGCGCCGGTGGGACACACGTTGATGCATTGACCGCACATAATGCAGGGAGAATTGATAAAGCTACGATTTTCGGCGGGGGCAACGATGGTTTTGAAACCTCTGTTTTCAAAGCCCAATACGCCGATGCCGTGGGCGTTTTTGCAACGCGCCACGCATCTGCCGCACAGCACGCACTTGGACGTGTCGCGGGTGATGGTGGGGGTAAGACGATCTATGCTTACGGGCGTTTGCGCGCCCACGTAGCGATCCTCTTTGGCACCCGTTATCTTGGCCACGTGCAACAATTCGCACTTGCCGTTCTTTTCGCACTCTTGGCAGTTGCGGTTGTGGTTGGACAGCAACAACTCGACGGAAACACGTCTTGCCGCCACCGCTTTGGGCGAAGAGATGGTGATCTCCATACCCTCGGCCACGGGATACACGCAGCTGGCCACCAAACCACGAGCGCCGGTCGCCTCGACCAAGCACACGCGGCAAGAGGCTTGCGAACACTCGCCGTGGTTGAAAGCGCAAAGAGAGGGGATCTCAAAACCGCATTGTTTGGCAGCCTCCAAAATGGTGAGGCCCGCATCTACTTGAAAAGGTATACCTTCGATTTTAATGTTTACTTTAGACATATCGTTCACCTCTCTTATTTCTTGGATATAGCTTTGAATTTGCACGAAGCCATACACAGACCGCACTTGATGCACTTGTTGGGATCAATCTCGCGCGAGGGCAGTTTGTGCCCGGCAGCAACGTAGTCGGTCTTGCTGATGGCCGACACGGGGCATTGACGTTCGCACAAGCCGCAACCGATACATTTATCTTTGTCAATTTCGTACTTCATCAAACTCTTGCACACGTGTGCGGGGCAACGCTTTTCGACAATGTGCGCCACGTACTCGTCGCGGAAGCTCTTGAGGGTGGACAAGATGGGGTTGGGCGCGGTTTGACCAAGGGCGCACAACGAGTTGTTTTTGATATGCGCGGCCAACTCTTCCAATTTGTCCAAGTCCTCCATAGTGGCTTTGCCCTCGGTGATCTTGGTCAAAGTTTCGAGCATACGCTTGGTGCCGATACGGCAGGGGGAACACTTGCCGCAACTTTCGTCGCAGATAAATTCCATATAGAATTTGGCCACATCCACCATGCAGTTGTCCTCGTCCATAACGATGGCGCCGCCCGAGCCCATCATGGAGCCGCGAGCCACCAAGTTGTCAAAGTCGATCTCGGCGTCCAAGTCGGCAGCCGTCAAGCAACCGCCCGAGGGGCCGCCCGTTTGAATGGCTTTGAATTGTTTGCCGTTGGGAATACCGCCGCCGATCTCATAGATCAATTCGCGCAAAGTGGTACCCATAGGCACTTCCACCAAACCCACGTTGTTGACTTTGCCGCCCAACGCGAACACTTTGGTGCCCTTGCTGCGCTCGGTGCCGTTGGCAGCGAACTTCTCGGCGCCCTCGCGCAAGATGAAAGGCACGCAAGCCAACGTCTCCACGTTGTTGACGATGGAGGGGCATTGCCACAAACCCTTGACCGCCGGGAAAGGAGGACGAGGTCTGGGCATACCGCGTTGACCCTCAATGCTGTTGAGCAAAGCGGTCTCTTCGCCGCAGACGAAGGCGCCCGCGCCCAAACGAAGGTGCACGCGGAAGGAAAAATCGGTACCCATAATATTGTCGCCGATGAGGCCCTGCTCCTCGGCTTGCTTGATGGCGATGCGCAGACGATTGACCGCGATGGGATACTCGGCACGTACGTAGAAATAGCCGTTTTGCGCGCCGATGGCGTAGCCGGCTATCATCATACCCTCGATGACGGCCAAGGGGTTACCTTCCAAAATGGAACGGTCCATAAAGGCACCGGGATCGCCTTCGTCGCCGTTGCAGACGACGTACTTCTCGCCTTCGGGTTGGTTGTAGGCAAACTGCCACTTGCGACCGGTGGGGAAGCCTGCGCCGCCTCTGCCGCGAAGCCCTGCCGCCAACACTTCGTTGATGACCTCTTGTCTATCCATACTCAAAGCACGCGCCAAGCCGCGGAAAGCGCCCGCACCCAAGCTTTCCTCCAAGCTTTCGGGATTGATGCTACCGCAACCGTGCAAAGCGATACGCACTTGCTTTTTGTAGAAAGTGATGTCGTCTTGCTTTTTCACTTTCTCTTGGGTCTTGGGGTCGACGTAGAGCAAACGCTCGACGATCTCGCCGCCCACTATATCCTTATCCATTATCTCGGTAACGTCGGTCAGTTTGACCATACGGTACAAAGTATCTTCGGGATAGATCTTGACGAAGGGGCCTTGCGAGCAAAAACCGAAGCAACCCACTTGGTTGACGGTTACTTTGTCGCCCAAGCCACGCTCGGCGATTTGGCGCTCGAACTCGGCCAAGATCTCGGCGGAGTTGGAAGACAAACAGCCCGTACCACCGCACAACACGATGTGGCGCTTGCCGTCCGTACCCTTAAATTTGGATTCCAAACATTCCGTACAACTGCCGGAAAGAGTTTTCAATTCTTCGATGCTCTTGATCATTAGTTGTTCTCCTTTGCTCTGTATTCGTCGATGATGCCGGACACGGCGCTGACCGAAACCTTGGGATACACTTTGCCGTTGATGGACACGGCGGGCGCAATGCCGCAGGCACCTATGCAACGCAACGCGTCGATGGTAAACATACCGTCGGCGGTCGTTTCGCCTGCCTTGATACCCAAAATCTCGGAGAATTTGTCAATGACTTGTTGCGCGCCCTTGACATAGCAAGCGGTGCCCAAGCAACAGCCGATGACGTATTTGCCTTTGGGCGTCAACGAGAAGAAGGAGTAGAAAGTAACTACGCCGTAGATCTCGGCAACGGGGATACCGGTACGCTCAGATACCAACTCTTGCACTTCGAGAGGTATGTAGCCGTACTCTTTTTGAATGTCGCTCAAAATCATCATGAGCGGGGTCCTTTCGCTGGCGTATCTGTCGCAAATTTCGTTGATTTGCTTCGCAGCCGCTTCACTTAAATGACTCATATGTGCCTCCTTGAGAATGTTGTTAAGTACAAAATTTTGGTTTTGACCGCTACTATTATAAAGGCTGAACCCGTGGCTGTCAATGCTTTTTTGTCCTTTATTATTATATAATAATTGCCAAATAAAAATGCGCCGCGCAAGCGCGACGCACGTTCTACAAGGATAGCGACCTTTCTTGCCCTACACCATATCCTCGGGCCGCACCGCTCGGTCGAATGCGTCGGCGTCGAGATACCCCAGCGCCACGCACGCCTCTTTGAGGGACGTATTGTCCCGATACGCCTTTTTGGCTACCTCGGCGGCCGCTTCGTACCCGATATAGGGGTTGAGAGCCGTTGCGAGCATAAGGCTCGACTCCAAGTTGCGGCGCATCACACTGCGGTCGGCCACGATGCCGCCGGCGCAGCGCAGATCAAAACTGGCGATGGCGTCCGCCAAAAGGCGCGCGGATTGCAAAAAGTTGTGCGCGATGAGCGGCATATAGACGTTGAGCTCGAAGTTGCCCTGCGACGCACCCATAGATACCGCCACGTCGGCCGCCATGACCTGCGCCGACACCATGGTCATAGCCTCGCACTGGGTGGGGTTGACCTTGCCGGGCATGATGGACGAGCCGGGTTCGCCCGCGGGTATGCGTATTTCGCCCAAGCCGCACCTGGGGCCCGAAGCCAGCCAACGCACGTCGTTGGCTATCTTCATCATATCGGCCGCCAACGCCTTGAGCGCACCGTGCGCAAACACGAATGCGTCCTTGGCGGACAGGGCATAAAACTTGTTGTCGGACACTGCGAAAGAGGTGCCCGTATCGCGCGAGATGGCTTCCACTGCCAAGCGGTCGAACCCCGCGGGCGCATTGAGCCCCGTTCCCACGGCGGTGGCGCCCAGCGCCAGCGTGCGCAGCCCCTCCAATCCAAAGCCTATTTGGGTGCGGCACGCTTCCAGCATACCGCGCCAACCCTTGATCTCTTGGCTAAAGGCGATGGGCACCGCGTCCTGCAAGTGCGTGCGCCCGCATTTGACGACGCCCGCGTTCTCGGCCTCCAATCGGCCAAACGTGGCGATAAGCCCCTCTACGGCGGGTAGCAGTCGGCGCTCTATGGCAAGGGTGGTCGCTATGCTCATTGCCGAAGGGAAAGTATCGTTGGAGGATTGGCTCCGGTTGACGTCGTCGTTGGGGTGCAATACCTTGGCTCCCGCTATATCCGCAGCGCGGTTGGCTATCACCTCGTTGGCGTTCATATTGGTATGGGTGCCGCTACCCGTCTGCCACACGGACAAGGGGAATTGATCGTCGTATTTGCCCCGAGCGATCTCGTCCGCCACTTGCATGATAAGACGCGCCTTGCTCTCTTCCAGCACGCCCAGCCGCATATTGGCCTCGGCGGCGCCTTTTTTGAGATAGCCGAACGCGTGCACGATCTCAATGGGCATTTTTTCGGTGCCTATGGGAAAGTTTTGCAAACTGCGCTGCGTTTGCGCGCCCCAATACTTGTCGGCAGGCA
This sequence comes from uncultured Clostridia bacterium, assembly GCA_946648015.1. Classification (GTDB taxonomy): domain Bacteria; phylum Bacillota; class Clostridia; order Christensenellales; family CAG-1252; genus RUG14300. The sequence goes on along the minus strand of CAMPCZ010000029.1, from coordinate 8,716 downwards.
CCGCTATTTCGCCCATCGTATCCTTTTCTATGCGATATTCCATACCCTCTCCTTCGCGGGACTTCGCCCCGATATCTTCTGCATTACAACGCCACAGATGGGCGGAGCGCCTAGCAAGCGCAACGCAAACCCGCCCTTGTGACTTTCGTTTCCATTATACCACCAATGGTGGCCTAATGCAAAAAATTATTAAAAATATTGCAAAACGGCTCGCAACTCGTTGACTTTGCTTTTTTGAAAAAGGTATACTTGTGTTATAGGAGATGACCGAACGATGCAAAACGTTACTTTCGCTTTTTACGCCTACTACTTTTTTACCCCGACCCTGTAGGATTTCGGTTATTTTTCATTTGGGAAATATAGAAGTAGCCGAAGTCCTCGGCTACTTTTTTGATTAAAGGAGCAAAATATGATCATCATCGTCAAACAAGAGCATACGCAGAAGGATTTGGATCACCTCATCAAATGGGTGCAAGATCAGGGCCTTGCCGTGGACGTATCCAAGGGCGCCAATTCCACCATATTGGGGCTAATAGGCGACACCAGCGTGATAGACATCGACTTGGTGCGCTCGCTGGACATTGTGGAAAACGTGCGCCGTATCCAGGAGCCTTTCAAGTGTGCCAACCGCAAGTTTCACCCCGAAGACACCATCGTGGACGTGGGCGGCGTCAAATTCGGCGGGGACAATTTTCAACTGATAGCGGGGCCGTGCTCCGTCGAAACGGAGGAGCAGATCATAGGCGTTGCCCAAGCCGTCAAAGCGGCGGGCGCCACCGTGCTGCGTGGCGGCGCATTCAAACCGCGCACGTCGCCCTACTCTTTTCAGGGACTGGGCGGCACGGGGATCGAATTGTTGCTCAAAGCCAAGCAAGCGACGGGGCTACCCATCGTTACCGAGATCATGAGCGTGCGGCACATAGACCTCTTTGCCGACGTGGATCTGGTGCAAATAGGCGCGCGCAATATGCAAAACTTCGAGTTGCTCAAAGAGGTGGGCCGCATGGGCAAGCCCGTATTGCTCAAGCGCGGCCTGGCCAATACCATAGAGGAATGGTTGATGAGCGCCGAGTACATTATGAGCGAGGGCGCGCACGACATTATATTGTGCGAGCGCGGTATACGCACCTTCGAGACCTACACGCGCAACACCTTGGATCTGTCGGCCATACCCCTATTGCGCGAGTTGACCCATCTGCCCGTGGTGGTAGACCCCTCGCACGCGGCCGGCATAGCGCGGCTGGTACGCCCCTTGTCCTACGCCGCGGTGGGCGTGGGAGCGGACGGCTTGATGATAGAGGTGCACAACAACCCCCAAAAAGCATTGTGCGACGGCGCGCAATCCATCAAACCCGACGAATTCGCGGACATCGTGCGCAATCTGGATCAAATGTTGCCCTTGGTCGGCAAAAAGAAGGTGGGCGCGCAATGAAAATAGGTATCATCGGATTGGGATTGATGGGCGGTTCCTTTGGGCGCACCCTCGTCAAGCGCACCGAACACACGGTGTATGGGTTGGACGCCAGCGCCGACGTTATGCAAAAGGCCGAGTTACTCAAGGCCTATCATGCGCCCCTTACGCTCGATAACGCCCACGAACTCGACATGCTGGTGGTGGCCATATTTCCCAAGGATTTTGCCGCGGCGATACGCCCCTTTTTGCCCAAGCTGGCCGCGGGGTGCGTGGTCACCGATTTTTGCGGCACCAAGCGCGGCGTATGCCAAGCCATGCGCGAGGCGGCAGACGTCTACCCGGACCTCTGCTTTGTGGGCGCGCACCCCATGGCCGGGCGCGAGTTTTCGGGCATAGAGCACGCCGTCTACACCTTGTTTGACCACGCCAGCATGGTGCTGGTGCCTGTGGCGGCCGATATCTACCAATTAGACGCCCTCAAGCAGTTTTATCTATCGATAGGATTTGCCCAAGTACGCATCACCACGGCGGACAATCACGACGCCATGATCGCTTTTACGTCGCAGTTGTGCCACGTGGTCAGCAATGCCTATATCAAGAGCGCATCCGCCACTTTGCACGACGGATATTCGGCAGGCAGCTATCGCGACCTGACGCGCGTAGCACGCCTCAACCCCGCCATGTGGACGGGGCTGATGATGGAAAACCGCGACAAACTCTCGCAAGAGTTGGGCGTGCTGATAGACAATCTCGCCCAATACAAAGAGGCACTGGACAAGGGCGACGACGAGCGACTTTTCCGCTTGTTGGACGAGGGCAATCGCCGCAAATTGGCCATAGACGCAAGGAGCAACAAAAATGCCTGATATAATCGTCCGCACACACAAATCGTATACAGTGCAAGTGCAGCAAGATATGGGGGCGTTCCCCACGGTGCTGCCCCTACTCAAAGGCCCCAACGTGGCGATCGTTTGCGACGACAACGTGGCGCCCTATTTCGACGTATTGGCCGCCTATCTTGGCGAAAAAACGCTGACGAAAATAGTCATCCCCGCGGGCGAAGCACACAAAAACGCCACCGAATACCTGTCCATTCTCAACACGTTGGCGGCGGCGCATTTTACCCGCGATGACGCCGTCATATCCCTTGGCGGCGGCGTTGTAGGCGACCTAGCGGCCTTTGCGGCCTCCACCTATATGCGGGGCATCGGTCTACTTGCCGTGCCCACCTCTCTTTTGGCAATGGTAGACAGCGCGGTGGGCGGCAAAACGGCCATCAACATAGAGTATGGCAAAAATCTTTGCGGCACTTTTTACCAACCCGACGGCGTGTACGTCAACACGGCATTTTTGGTCACCTTGCCCCGTCGAGAACAAATGTGCGGCTGGGGTGAGATAATCAAATACGCCTTTTTGTCCCACACGATCACCCTTGCCGACCTAGAGGGAGATGCTACCCCGACGCTCATCGCCAAATGTATAGCGATCAAAGCCCGATTGGTAGCGGAGGACGAAACCGAGAAAGGCAAGCGCAAGTTGCTCAATTTGGGGCACACCATAGGCCACGCCATCGAGCGGCTGTCGGGCTTTGCGTTGTCGCACGGCGAGTGCGTAGCCAAAGGGTTGGCCGCCGTGGTGGGCATGAGCCGGCGCTACTACGGCTTGGACGAAGAATGGTATCGTCGCGCGATGGCGATCGTATCCTGCAAGGGGCACGACCTTACCTGCCCCTATGGCATAGAGGAAATTATGGCGCAACTGACAGCGGACAAAAAGAGCCACCAAGGCGGCGTGGACATGGTGCTGATAGACGCAGACCTGCAAGGACGCATCGTGCCCTTGTCCTACGATGAGATAAGGAATCTAATGCTATGAAAATAACCGTTGCACCCCAACTGCTATCGGGCGAAGTGGCGGCGCCCGCCTCCAAGTCCTACGCACACCGCTGGCTGATAGCGGCCTATTTGGCGGGCGTGCCCTGCCGCATAGTGGGCGCCGGTGACTCGCAGGACGTTATGGCCACGCTATGCGCGCTGCAAGCGATGGGACTATCGGCCCGATCACTACGCAAAGGCATACGCATAGAGGGGCGCACCCTACCCCGCGAGGCCACGGTCTACTGCCGCGAGAGCGGTAGCACGTTGCGTTTTTTGTTGCCCATAGCGGCGGCGTTGGGCATTCGCGCCACCTTCACGGGAGAGGAGGGGTTGCTGAAGCGCCCCATAGAGGGGCTACGCCAAGCGCTCAACGCTCATGGGGCGGACATAGAGGGACTGACAGTGCGAGGCAAGCTGCAAGCGGGCGACTACGTGGTGGACGCTTCGGTCAGTTCGCAATACGTTACGGGACTGCTGTTTGCCTTGCCCCTTTTGGAGGGCGACAGCCGCATACGATACAAAGACGGCCGCGTCGTCAGCCGCGACTACATCAACCTTACCATTGCCGTACTGGAGCGGGCGGGCATAGCGGTGCGCCCCACCGAGGACGGGTTTGCCATAGCGGGCAACCAACACTATAGCCTACCGCACACCCTATCGGTAGAGGGCGACTGGTCGGCGGCCGCGTTTATGCTGGCGGCGGGCGCGATAGGCGGCAACGTGCGTGTGAGCAATCTCAACGCACGCAGTTTGCAGGGCGATATGCGCATATTGCCCATTCTGCAACGCTTCGGTGCGCAAATCAGCGTCAACGCGCGCGGCGTCGGCGTGCAAGGCGGTCGGCTTGTCGGCACCATCGTCGACATAGATCCGGTGCCGGACCTCGCGCAAATCGTGGCGGTAGTGGCGGCGTATGCCGAGGGTACCACCATCTTGCGCAACATAGGCAGACTGCGTCTCAAAGAAAGCGACCGCGAGCGGGCCATTTTGGATATGCTCCGCACCGCGGGTATACAGGCAAACACGGTGGGCGACGACCTCTACATAGAGGGCGGTGCGCCTCGGGGCGGCGACTTTGGCGCAGGCAACGACCATCGCACGGCCATGAGCGCGGCCATATTGGCCACGGCGGCCGCAGGCGCGTCTACGATAGACGAGCCGCAGGTCGTCGCCAAGAGTTATCCTGCCTTTTGGCAAGACTTCGAGGCGTTGGGAGGTATGATCGATGGCGATATTTAGAGGCAAAAAACTGACGATAGAGATCTATGGCGAATCGCACGCCGACAAGGTGGGCGCCGTGGTACATGGATTTCCGCCCCTCGACTACGACAGCGAGGAATTGTCGCGTTTTATGGCGCGTAGGCGCGCCTCGGGCGCTGTGTTTTCCACCGCCCGCATAGAGCCGGACGAGCCGGTATGGCAAGGCGTGACCAACGGACACGTCGAGGGTGACTTTGCCGTGGACATATACAACCGCAACGTGCATAGCAACGATTACGACGCATTGCAAGCCAAGCCGCGCCCCGCGCACGCCGACTATGCGTGGCATCTCAAAGACGGCACAACGAACTTTGCCGGAGGCGGCCGCTTTTCGGCAAGACTTACGGCGCCATTGGTGGCGGTAGGCGGGCTGTGCAAGCAATATTTGCACCAAAAAGGGGTGGACGTATATGCCTATATCGCGGCCATAGGCACTGCGCAAGGTATGTCCTACAAAAACGCGGATTTTCGGTGGCAAGCGGCTGTCGAGGCAAGCGCGCTGCCCTTTCCCGCCGCCCAAAACGCCTCCGAAATGTTAGAACAAATTGCCGCGGCCAAAGCCGAGGGCGACAGCGTGGGCGGACGCATAGAGTGCTTGGTATCGGGGCTCGCGGGTGGCATCGGCGACAACCTTTTCGAGGGGCTCGAGGGCAAACTTGCCGCTTTGTTATATGCGATACCCGCCGTCAAGGGCGTGGAATTCGGCTCGGGGTTCGATCTATGTCGTATGCGCGGCAGCGAGGCCAACGACGCGCTGTTTTACGACGACGGCAAGGTGTGCTTTGCCACCAACCATATGGGCGGCATCAACGGCGGCATATCCAACGGCAACTACTTGTCTATGGCCGTTGCCGTGAAGCCCACGCCCAGCATCGCCAAGGAACAGCGCACCGTAGACCTTGCCCTTAGACAAAATACGACCATTCGCATAAAAGGGCGCCACGACGCCTGCATCGTGCCGCGCGCGGTGCCCGTGGTAGAGGCGGCAGTCGCCATCGCTTTGACGGACGAATCGGCAGCCTTGGAATCATGCAACTATAACAAAGGAGATTGATCATGAATATAGACGAAGTGCGCAAACAAATCGATAGCATCGACGACCAAATGGTGGCGCTCTATCTCAAGCGACTGCGTTTGGTGGCCGAGGTCGCCCAATGCAAAAGCGCCGCGGACGCGCCGATCAACGACCCGACGCGCGAAAACGCCATTGTATACCGCCTGACCAAAGACGTGGCGGACGATGACTGCAAATTGTACATCAAAGACTTGTACGGCAGCATTTTTACCGCCAGCAAGTCCTACCAAAGCGCGCTTTTGGGGCGCACTTCGCCCACGGCTCAGCGGCTGCAAGCCATCAAGGCGGCGGGACAAACCAACTTTCCCGTGTCGGCCTCGGTGGCATGCCAAGGCGTCATGGGCGCCAACAGCCATTCGGCCGCCGTCAAACTGTTTCCCATATCGGATATCACCTATTTCCGCACGTTCGAGGGCGTGTTTGCCGCCGTTGCCAAAGGGTTGTGCACATACGGCGTTTTGCCCATCGAAAACAGTACGGCAGGCTCGGTCAACGAGGTGTACGATTTGATGAAGCAATACGACTTTCACATCGTCAAATCGGTGCGCCTCAAGATCAACCATTGCCTGGCCGCCAACAAGGGCGTGCGGCTGCAAGACGTCGGCAAGGTGGTGTCTCACCCGCAGGCACTTGCGCAATGCAGCGCCTACCTCAAAAACCATGCGCTATCGCAATCGGTAGCCGAAAACACTGCCGTCGCCGCCAAGGAATTGGCACAATCGGGCGACGGTCACACGGCGGTATTGTGTTCGGAGGAATGCGCAAAACTCTACGGATTGGATATTTTGGAGCGCGCGGTGCAGGACAATAGCGCCAACTACACGCGCTTTATTTGTATAGGCAAAAAACTCGAAGTATTTGCGGGTAGCAACAAAATCAGCGTAATGACCAGACTGCCCCACGAGCCGGGCAGTCTGCACAAAACGCTGGGGCGTTTTGCGTCCATGGGGCTGGATCTGACCAAGCTCGAATCGCGCCCTCTTGCCGATATGCCCTTTGCCTTTATGTTCTATTTCGACTTTGACGGCAACGTCTTCGACGACAAGATCATAGCCCTCATCGCCGAGTTGGAAAACAGCACCGACGACTTTACCTTTTTGGGCAGTTACCAAGAGATACTATGAAGTTTTGCTTGATAGGACAAACGCTTATGCACAGTTATTCGGCCATTCTCCACCGCGCTTTGGGCGCCGACTATTCGTTGGTAGAGGTCGCCGAGGGTATGCTGGGCGACTTTGCCAAGAACAATATCTACGACGGCTACAACGTTACCATTCCCTACAAAAGCGCCATTATACCCTACCTCGACGCACTCTCGCCCTTGGCCGATCGGCTTGGCGCGGTCAATACCGTATGCCGTCAAGAGGGTCGCACGGTGGGCTACAACACCGACTATGCCGGCTTTTTGGGCGCGCTGGACTACTACCGCGTAGACGTCAAGGGTCGGCACGCCTTGGTGCTGGGCACGGGCGGCGCAGGCAAAATGGCCGCAACGGCGCTTGCGGACAAGGGGGCAATGGTAACGGTGGTCAGTCGCTTCGGCAAGGTAAATTACGACAACGTGTATGACCAAAAAGACGTGCGCCTCATCGTCAACGCTACGCCTGTGGGCACCTTTCCGCACATAGACCAAACGCCGCTGGACGTCAGCCGTTTCGACGGATTGCAATTCGTGTACGACTTGGTGTATAATCCCTATCGCACGCGCCTGATGCTTGAGGCCATGGCCGTGGGCGCCGAGGCACAAAACGGATTGGCCATGTTGGTGATACAAGCGCTGGAAGCACGCAAATTATGGACAGACGCGTCCTATACTGCGGGCGACGTGCGCCGCTTGGTCGCCACCTTGGCCAAGCAAACCCTCAACGTGGCCTTGGTGGGTATGCCCTCGGCAGGCAAAAGCACGGTGGGCAAGTTGGTGGCAAGCGGCCTCGGTAGACCCTTTGTGGACACCGACCGGCGCATAACCGAGCGCACGGGGCGCACGCCGAGGCAAATCATAGAGGAGGACGGCGAGGACGCTTTCCGCGAGGTAGAGGCCGCAGTCGTGCGCGAAGTATGCGCTATGCGCGGCGTGGTGATCGCCCTCGGCGGGGGTGCCATCTTGCGCGCCGAAACGCGCACCCTTCTCAAACAAACGGCGATGACGGCACTGCTTTTGCGCGATCTCTCCGCCCTTTCGACAGAGGACAGACCCACGTTGCAACGGGAGGGTGCCGAGGCACTGTATCGCCGACGCGCGCCGCTCTACCGGGCCGTGCAAGACCTGACGGTCTCCAACCAAGGCACACCCCAACAGTGTGCGCAACAAATCATTGACGCTTATGAAAATTTTGGTAATTAACGGACCCAATCTCAATATGCTGGGCATTAGAGAGCCCACGCTATACGGCAAGCAAGACTACCGCGCCTTGTGCGCCTTTATCCGCCAAAGCGCAGCGGCCGTGGGCGCAAAGGTCAAACTGTATCAGTCCAATCACGAGGGCGCTATCGTTACGGCCATTCAAAGGGCATTGGGGCGCTACGACGGCATCGTCATCAATGCGGGCGCCTATACGCACACCTCGGTGGCCATTCTCGACGCGCTCAAAGCCGTGGGGCTGCCTACCGTAGAGGTGCATCTCACCGACATCGCCACGCGCGAAGATTATCGCCAAAAAAGCTTCGTTTCTCTCTACGCCGAGCGCCTCATCAAAGGCAAAGGTTTCGATGGCTATCGCGAGGCATTAGAATACCTTGCCGCACGCAAATAGCACACGCCAAGCGGCGCAAACGGCGAGATTCAAAGCGTTGCGACCGCGCCCTACGCCGCCTCGTGCGGTTGCCTTGTTGGCAATTCCAACAAAGGGTGACATTCCTACGGCAAGAGGCGTCCCACAGCCACCATTGCGGCCGTGTGCGGCAGGCCCCGTCGACCTCGACAGGCCCAGTCGACCTATTCAACCGTCAAGTGAAGCGCGTTCTCCAGACTATGTTTATACGCAAAACCCCGCCGTCGGCGGGGTTTTGTTTTCCTTTATTTCTAATGAGAGTGAGCCGAGCGCCCGGTGTACTGTGCGTACACGACGCGAGCGAACGAGCGAAAGTGCG
>CAMPCZ010000028.1 GCA_946648015.1 uncultured Clostridia bacterium | reverse complement strand
TGCGACGAGCGCCCAGTGTACCCTCGTACACGACGCGAGCGCAACCGCGCATATCACACGAAAGCGGAAAGACGAATAGGCAATGGGTAAATAGGCAAAGGGTAAAACGGTACGTCCTTTATACTCATTAGGTGTAGCAATAAGAAGCGAAGAATTGAGATGAGTGAGGGGGTGTGCTAACGGTTGCGACGAGCGCCCAGTGTACCCTCGTACACGACGCGAGCGCAACCGCGCATATCCCGCTCAATCGCTCAATTATTCGCTTCTTAGGGCGAGGACGGGGTCTTTGTTGGCCGCTATCCTCGACGGTATAAAACCTGCGATAAAGGTAAGAGAAACGGACAGCCCGACCAAGAGGAGAGGGTGCCACCAAGAGACGACGGCGAGGTTGCTGATTTTGGTATAGCCGTATAAGATGGCGTTGACGGGCATGGACATGATCCAAGTAAACAGCGAAGCGATAAGCCCGCTCATAAGGCCGATGATAAAGGTCTCGGAGTTGAAGACGCGCGTGATATCCTTTTTGCGCGCGCCTATAGAGCGCAGGATACCTATCTCTTTGGTGCGTTCCATTACCGAAGTGTAGGTGATGATGGCTATCATAATGGAGGACACCACCAGAGAGATGCTGGAGAAAGCAATCAGGACGTAGGTGATGGCCTGAATGATGAGAGTGATGCCGCTCATCAAGGTGCCGACGGTATCGTTGTAGTGCAACTCACTGCCGCCCTCGCTCTTGGAAAAATCGTCCAGCATAGCAAGGATCCTGTCCTTATTCTCGAAGCTGGAAGCAAAGATGCTGACGCCCGAGGGGTCGTCCTCGACGGCATACCCCAATTTGTGCAACCAATCGAGATAGACCTCGCGGCTGACCTCGCCTACGGTGCCGGCGGTCATGCCGTAGTAGTCGTCGTCCTCGCCCGTGGTGGCCAACTTGTAATATTTTAGCTTGTCGGGATTGACGGCCGAATAGTTGCCGGCAGAGCCGTAGGTGCGCGTAGTAGCGATGCCGGTGCCACCCGCAAGCAACAGTTTGAGGAAGCTGACGGTGTAGCCCGCCTCGGGCAGATAGCGCGGTTCCTCGTGATAGACGCCGTCGTAATAGTACTCCACGGTGCCCACGGGGCTGCGATCGTAAAAGATGGAGGCGTCGCCCGACATATAGTATTCGACCTTGTCCACTTTGTCGGCGCCGCTTTGCCCCCTATATTCTATGCCGATGGCGCGTTGTGCGCGGAGAAGATCGCTCTTTTGCGCCTCGGCTATCATATATTTGACCAATCCGTTGGTGTAGGCGATGTTGCCGTTGATAGAGCCTGCCGTAACGCCTTCGCGCATACGAATAACGCCCGCAAGCGACAAAGTGACCGCTTGGCAATCGGGATTGGCCTCGCCCTCGACGGTGGGCGACACCAAAGCGCGCACCGCGGGCGAATTGTCGTCCTCGAGGTGGCGATAGGGCACGAATTGCCAGGTGCCGGTGGCCTCGTCGAAGCTGTAATAACTGCTCTCCAACAAGAGTTGATAGTGCAAAGTATCCATCAACTGCTCGGCCGTATATTTCCAATTATGCAAAGGATTGGCCTCGGGATTGTCGAGATCCAAACCCGCTATGATGACCTCGCCCGCGTCGTTGGGATTGGTGAGACCCAACGCAAAGGCCATGTAGTCGTCGATATGATTGTAGCGGTCTACCACTAGCACCAATTCGGTGGGAGAGGTGGGCCAATGTCCGCCGATCAGTTCGTATTGCGAATCGAGCAAGGCTTGGTCGGTGGACAACTCGTCCCACACCGAGAACATACTGCTGTATTGGTTGAACATATTGACTATCTCGTTGGTGTTGACTCCGCCCAACATATTGCCCAAGTCGGTGCCGCCCGCCACGCTCAACACGGCGTTGAGTTGGTCGGTAACACGCGAAGTGAAGGGATTGATCTTGTAGTAGTGCAACGAGTCGTCCCCGTCGAAATCGGTGTAGAGGTGCATCGTCAGGTCATAATCGTACTTGACGGTGCCCCAAGCGGGGTCGAAATTGTCGTCCAAATAGGCTTTGAGAGATTTGACGTCGTTTTTGCCCAACACGTCGTCCAGATTGCTGAGCAAAGAGGACATGATGGGGTTGAAGGACACGTCGCTGTTGTCGGGGTAGGCCGTATAGCCGTGATCGCCCAACGCGCCGCCCATAAAGATGCTGACGACAGAAGACATACTGATGCTGGAGCCTTGTATGGTAAGCGGATATTGGGACAGCGAGTTTTCGGCAGTGGCGTTGACGTAGCTGGAAAAACCGCCCGACAGCGCCAACACGATGGCTATGCCGATGATGCCTATGCTGCCCGCCACCGAGGTGAGTGCGGTGCGGGTGCGCTTGGTAAGTAGATTTTTGCCCGACAAGCGCAGAGCGCTTTTCCAACTCATGCTGGTGTGCTTGCGCTCCTTGCGGCGATGACGACGGCGCAAAAACCGCTTGACAACGGCCGCGGTGCTTTCCTCGCCGTTGTCGGTCGCGTCCTCTTCCTCCCCTTCCTCTTCGGGCATAGCGTCCTCCAACGCCTCCAGTTCGGCGTCCTCTATCGTAAAGGGATTGGTATCGCCCACCACCAAGCCGTCGGTAAGGCGCACGATGCGCGTGCTGTACTGCTCGGCCAACTCGGGGTTGTGCGTAACCATCACCACCAAGCGATCGCGAGACAGCTCCTTGAGTATCTCCATGATCTGCACGCTGGTCTCGGTGTCCAAAGCGCCCGTCGGCTCGTCCGCCAACAAGATGTCGGGGTTGTTGATAATGGCGCGGGCAATGGCCACGCGTTGCATCTGACCGCCCGACAACTGATTGGGGCGCTTGTTCTCCTGCCCCTTGAGCCCCACGGCCGCCAGCGCTTGGCGCGCACGCTCGTGGCGCTCCTTGCGATCGACGCCCACTAGGGTGAGAGCCAACTCTACGTTCTCGATGACCGAGAGGTGCATGATCAAATTGTAGGTCTGAAAAACAAAACCCACGCTATGATTGCGATAGCTGTCCCAATCCTTATCTTTGAATTGTTTGGTGCTGATGCCATTGATAAAAAGGTCGCCCGTGGTGTAGCGGTCCAAGCCGCCGATAATGTTGAGCAAGGTGGTCTTGCCGCAGCCCGAGTGGCCCAAAATGGATACGAATTCTTTTTTGCGAAACTCTACGTCAACGCCCTTGAGCGCCACCGCTTTTTCGGTGTTGCCCAAAGGGTACTCTTTGGTAATCCCTACTAATTTTAACATAATCACATACGTTGCCGATGCAACGGAAACATTCTATACGACGCGCGTCGAACAAACGAGAGTAGCCAACGCCGCGCGGATTGCACCTAGCCAAGCCCGACGTCGCGTCGGTCCCGCGCCGAGCACGCCTCACGGCGTTCCCACGGAGCAAACTTAACCAACTCCCGAGGCCGAAGCCCCGTCATACGCATATATATGCGCACGATACATTAATTATAACACGCCCGAAAGATTTGTCAAGTTTTTGCTCCGCATTGCCTTTCTTGCCGCCATATTTTGCATATTTATACATATTCGACAAAATTCGCGCATATTGGCTTGTTTATGCAAGCATTTATGCGGCTTTTGTGACTATTGTCGCAGTCTGTCCGATGCGCGCACACGGCAAAATTGCCGCCGAAAACGAAGCGGCGGCAAGCCGACCCCTCGGTAGAAAAGCCGACGCACGGCGCACGAAGGGCCGAAAAAACAAGGCGAATATACGGTGACGTAGCGCAAAGGGGCGCAACCAAGCGACGTTGCCGTCGCCGCCGACCGTCCGTGCGCCGCCCTACGCTCTTTGGCTATCCGCCCGTCCGTTGTCGTCGGGCGCGGCGTCGGGTATGCGCTGCCACACGGCGTCGCGCGCGGGGTAAGCGTTGCTGCGCAAGATTTGGCTGGTACCGCCTTGCCTGCGGGTCAAGGTGGCGCGCAACGCGTTTTGACCGGCGGACACCAAGCGATAGCCCTCGGTAGAATCGAGCGAATGCCCTGCCTCGTCGACGTTGCGAAACGGCTCCAACACCTGCTTTTGTACGGACAGCTTGACGGGGGTCGAAAGACGTCGACCATACACGCGCACCGTAACCTTGCCGCCCTTGGCCTCGGCAAACAAATAGACGGGGCTGTCGGTATCGTTGGCAAAGCGCATATCGCTCCATCCACTGACCATAGCGTCGCGCGCGGGGTCTACGTAGTGCACCGCCGCCGAATGGGGGTGTGCCTCCACTTGTGCCAACCCCGCCAACATAGCGGCGTTGTAGAGGGTGGTGCTCACCTGACATACGCCGCCGCCCACGCCCTCGGCATAGGCGCCGTCGACAATGACTTTGGCGGGCAAATAACCACGCTCGGCGCTACGCTCGCCCACCGCGGCGTTAAAGCTGAAAATATCGCCCTCAGCCAGCGCCAAACCGTTGACGGCGCGACACGCGAGCCGCAGATTGTGCACGCGGTTGGCGTTGTCGGCATAGGGCGTGGAAAAAGTGGATAGCAAAGCCGTGCGCTCCTCCACCTCGGCGGTGCGCACCTCGGCGGCGGCAAAGGACAACGCAAGAGGCGCCGGCGTACCGCCGTCCAAACAAGCGGCGACCGCCGACAAAAGGCAGGAGCGGTCGACCATACGCCCGTCCTTGTGGGGGCGCACCGACGGCCCCGTGGCGCCCAACGCAACCATGGCGTCTACGGGCGGCGTCTCGAATTTAGACAACCACTCGGCCAACGAACGGCCCAACGGATAGGCCGCCCAATCGCATAGACGGCGCCAAGACACACCCTGCCTCGAAAGGGCTGAAAAGCACGCCTCAAAAGAGCCGTATCTTTGGGCAACAAGATATATATGTGCGGGAATGCACGCGTTTTTGCGATATTCATGTCCGTCGACAACAAGGCGCACCTCGGCTATCAGACAGCCCTCGTCGCCGCTTGCACGCCGCCGATGCGTAGCCTCGGGCAAAGGCGACACGCAAGGCACATCGGAACACGTGGAACGAAGCGTTTGCGTCACGACCGCATCGCCCTCCGCCGCGGCAAACGGCGAGGAAAACGGCACGAAAAAAGACAGGCCCCAAACAAATCCGAATACAAGGAGCCATAGCATAAACAATGCAAGGCGCAAGGTTTTCATAGTGATAGTATGGCTTTGCCCTCCCTCGCCATACGCCGCCACCGACTCACTTTGCGTCGGCGCGAAATGCGTGCGTTTATTTTATAAAAATAAAGTTTTTTATTGAAATCGAGGCGCGTGTGTGTTACAATAGGGTAAACCGGCGCGCCAGCGCGAAGGAGCGGCTTATGCAAGACAACTATCCCCTCTACCTATTCCACCAGGGCACCAACTACGAGTCCTACAAGTTTATGTGCCCGCACCAAAGCGCCGAGCAAGGTCAAAACGGCTGGTGGTTTCGCGTTTGGGCGCCCAACGCACGCAGCGTATCCGTCGTGGGCGACTTTAACTATTGGGATCGCAACGCCAACCCCATGCACAAGATATCGGACGGCGTGTGGGAAGCCTACGTCGAGTACGCCCGCGAGTGGCAGATCTATCGCTATAGCGTAGAGACCTGCGACGGACGCATCGTGGAAAAGACGGATCCCTACGCTTTGCACGCCGAGACCTCGCCCAACAACGCCGGCAAGCTGGTCAGGCTGGAGGGCTACGATTGGCACGACGGCGAGTGGATGGCCCACCGCGGCGACGGCGACGTTTTCAATAGCCCGATGAATATCTACGAAATGCACCTGGGCAGTTGGCGCCGCTACCCCGACGGCAACTACTACAGCTACCGCAAAGTGGCGGAGGAATTGATACCCTACCTCAAGGGTATGCACTACACGCACGTGGAGTTTATGCCCCTCAGCGAGTATCCCCTCAACGACTCGTGGGGGTATCAGTGCACGGGTATGTTTGCCGCCACCTCGCGCTACGGCGCGCCCCACGACCTGATGTACCTAATTGACCGTTTGCACCAAGCGGGCATCGGCGTCATTATGGATTGGGTGCCGGCCCACTTCCCCAAAGACAGTTTCAGCTTGGGCAAATTTGACGGCACCTGCCTTTACGAATACCAAGGCAACAAAGGCGAGCACCCCCAATGGGGCACCTATATCTACGACTACGGCCGCAACGAAGTGCGATCCTTTTTGGTGTCGTCGGCCGTGTTTTGGTTCGACCTCTACCACATAGACGGCATTCGCATGGACGCCGTCAGCAGTATGCTCTACCTCAACTTCGGCCGCAACGACGGCGAATGGGTGCCCAACGTAGAGGGCGGCTCCATCAATCTGGAGGCCAAGTCGCTGTTGCAGACGATCAACGGTTCGGTGCATTGTCGCTTTAGAGGCGCATTGATGATAGCGGAGGAGTCCACCGACTACGAGGGCATAACCGCCTCCACCGACGTGGGCGGGCTGGGGTTTGACTTCAAATGGAACATGGGCTGGATGAACGACACGCTGCGCTACATCAAAAACGACCCCATCTATCGCTCGTATATGCACCACAACATGACGTTCAGCATGGTGTACGCCTTCAAGGAGCACTATATTTTGGCCCTTTCGCACGACGAGGTAGTGCACGGCAAGGGCAGTCTGCTCAACAAACAACCCGGCGACTACCGCGAAAAATTCGGCGGTCTGATGGCCTATGCTTCCTACCAAATGGCGCACCCCGGCAAAAAACTCACCTTTATGGGTGCCGAATTCGGCCAATTTATCGAATGGGATTATCGCAAAGGGCTGGATTGGTTCTTGATGCAATACCCCTCGCACAACGGCATGCAGGCCTATACCGCCAGTCTCAACGAGCTCTATCTCAGCGAGCCGTGTTTTTGGGAGCAGGACTGCAGCTACGACGGGTTTCGATGGCACGCTGTCAACGACGGCAACTGGAATATTCTGTCCTGGCGGCGCATAGCCAAAAACGGGGACTACGTCATAGTGGTGCTCAACTTCTCGCCCGTATACCGCGCCAACTATTTGTTGGGCGTGCCCGAGGCCGGCCACTACGAGTCTATACTCAACAGTGCCGACCGCCGCTTTGGCGTGGGCGACAACGACGTCGTGTGGCACTTCGACGCGGAGGAAGGCGAGGTCAACTATCTACCGTATCATATCACTTTGGGCGTGGCGCCCAATAGTGCGCTATTTTTGAAAAAAACCAAGTAAGGAGAGCAAATATGAATCAACGAAAAAACAAAGAATGTATAGCTATGCTGTTGGCAGGCGGCCAAGGCACCCGACTGGGCGTATTGACGCGCGCCGTCGCCAAACCTGCCGTGCCCTTCGGCGGCAAATACCGCATCATCGACTTCCCCTTGAGCAACTGCATCAATTCGGGCATAGATACGGTGGGCGTATTGACGCAATACCAACCCTTTGAACTGAACCAATATATCGGCAACGGTCAGCCTTGGGATCTCGACCGCTTGTCGGGCGGCGTATACGTATTGCCTCCTTATATGAAAGGCAACGCGGGCGAGTGGTACAAAGGCACCGCCAACGCCATATACCAAAACATCATGTTTATCGACCGCTTCAACCCCGAGTACGTGCTCATTTTGTCGGGCGACCATATCTACAAGATGGACTACGACGAGATGTTGGATTGCCACAAAAAGCACAACGCCGATTGCACCATAGCCGTGTACGACGTGCCCCTCGAGCAAGCCAGCCGCTTCGGTATCATGAACACCAATCCCGACGGCAGCGTATACGAATTCGAGGAAAAGCCCAAGCATCCCAAAAGCACCAAAGCCAGCATGGGCATCTACATATTCAACTGGTCGGTGCTACGCCAATACCTGATAGACGACGAGGCCAACCCCGACAGCGAAAACGATTTCGGCAAAAACATCATACCCAATATGTTGCGCGACGGCAAAGTGCTGTGGGCGCACGAATTCCACGGATATTGGAAGGACGTGGGCACCGTCAGTTCGTTGTGGGAGGCCAACATGGATCTGTTGGACGACAAGAGCGGCATCAACATCGGCGGCGACGGCGGCGACAAGATCTACGCCCGCAACTCGGCCGAGCCCCCGCAGTTTATTGCGGCTTCGGCCTTGGTAAAGCACGCCATCGTCAGCGAGGGTGCCACGGTATACGGCGAAGTGAAAGATAGCATCATATCGCACGGCGCGCACGTGGGCATGGGCGCCAGAGTCATAGGCTCGGTGGTGCTACCCGGCGCCAAGATAGCCAACGGCGCCGAGGTATACTACAGTATCATCGGCGAAAACGCCACCATAGGCGCAGGCGCGGTGGTGGGCGCCATTCAAACCGCACCCGTCAAGGGCGAGTGGCAAATTGCGCTGGTAGGCCCCGGCGCGAAAGTGGCGGACGGCGGCAAAGTGAAACCCGCCGAGATGGTAGAATAGGAGGTGGACTATGAACAACGTAATGGGCGTAATATTTGCAAGTGATTACGAAACGAAACTCAACGAATTGACGATACACCGCACCACGGCCAGTTTGCCTTTCTGCGGCAGATATCGCCTGATCGACTTTACCCTTTCCAATATGGTCAACTCGGGCATTACCCAAATCGGTATCGTCACCCGCAGCAACTACTCGTCGCTGATGGACCACATTCGCATGGGTCGCGATTGGGATCTCAACCGCAAAAACAGCGGCATATCCATCTTTCCGCCCTTTGTGCTGAACGCTTCGCGCGAGATGTACAAGGGCAAGATAGAGGCATTGTACTCGATACAAGGCTTTTTGTCCCACAACCCCGAGGAGTACGTGTTGTTGACCAACAGCAACGTGGCCATGAACATCGACTTCAACAAGGTGTATGACGCGCACATCAAAAACGGCGCGGACGTAACCGTGCTGACGCACAAAGCCTGCCCCACCTCGTCGCGCCGCATGGTAGTGAGCGCGCAAGAGGACGGCCGCATCAAGGATATCTACATCACCGAAAAACCCGAGGACGAAACCTACGATATAGGCCTCAACATCTACCTCATCAAAAAGGATCTGCTGATAAAAATCGTAGAAAAACAATATTCGCGCGGCTGTTTCGACTGGGAAAAGGACGTGCTGACGAAGCAAGTGCACGACCTCAAACTGTACCAATACAAGATAGACGGCTACGTGGCCGTGGTGGACGACATCAAGAGTTTTTACAACGAAAATATCGCCTTGCTCGATAATGACAAGCGCAACAAACTTTTCTACGGCGAGGGCGTCATCTACACCAAGGTCAAAGACAGCGTCCCCACCGTATATATGGACAACGCCTGCGTCAAAAATAGTTTGGTGGCCGACGGCTGCGTTATAGACGGCACCGTCGAAAACTCGGTGTTGTTCCGCGGCGTAAAGGTGGGCAAGGGCGCCGTGATCAAAAACAGTATCATTATGGAAAACGGCGAGGTGATGGAGAACGCCGAGGTGTGCTACGCCATCACCGACAAGGACGTGACCATTCGCAACGGGCGCACCATTTCGGGCTACGAAACCTACCCCGTGGTGGTAGCCAAAGGCAAGACTGTATAGTCAAGGAGGAGTTATGGCAGCAAAGAAAAAATCTGCAAAGCAAGAGGTCAAGAGAGTGGCGCAACGCGTGCTATTCGCCACAGGCGAGGCTATGCCCTTTTTGCGTAGCGGCGGCTTGGGCGACGTGGCGGGCGCATTGCCGCAGGCCTTGATCAAAGAGGGCGTGGATTGCCGCGTGATAATGCCCTACTATTCGAGCATTCCCTCTACCTACACCGACACGATGCGCTTTGTGGGCAACACCTACGTTACCCTGGGCTGGCGCAAACAATACTGCGGCGTATTTCAAAGTTCGGCCGCGGGCGTGACCTACTACTTTATCGACAACGAATACTACTTCCGCCGCAATACGATGTACGGCCAATACGACGACGCCGAGCGTTTCGCTTTCTTTTGCAAAGCCGTATTGGAGGCGATGAGCGTCATCGACTTTGCGCCCCAAGTGATCCATTGCAACGATTGGCACACCGCGTTGATACCCGTCTTTTTGGACGTGTTCTATCGCGGCAACGAAAAGTTGGCCAACGTCAAGACCGTGTTTACCATACACAACATAGAGTTTCAGGGCAAATACGATATTTCGCTTGCCCACGAGATATGCGCCTTGCCAAACGAGGCCATTTCGTTGGTGGAATACGCAGGGGCCATGAACTATCTGAAGGGCGGCATCGAGTGCGCCAACGCCGTGACGACGGTGAGCCCCACCTACGCCAGAGAGTTGCAGCACCCCTTCTATGCCTACGATCTGGACGGCATTCTCAAAGCACGCCAATACAAGATATCGGGCATCATCAACGGCATCGACCCCGACTTGTACAACCCCAAGACGGATAGCGCCGTATTCGTCCCCTTCGACGCCTCCTGCCCCGAAAAAAGGCAAGATAACAAAAAGGCCGTGTGCGAACTGTTGGATCTCAACTATCGCGCCGACCGTCCCCTCATCAGCATGATAAGTCGCCTCACCACCCAAAAAGGGTTTGACCTCGTGCTGGAAGCGGCGGAGGAACTGCTGTCCGCCGACGTACAACTGGTGATATTGGGCACGGGCGAATGGCGGTTTGAAAACGGGTTTAAGGAATTGGAGCGCCGCTACGGCGCCAAACTGCGCGTCATCATCAATTTCAGCAAAGATCTCGCCAGCAAATTGTACGCCTCGTCGGACATCTTCCTTATGCCCAGCAAATTCGAGCCGTGCGGCCTGTCGCAAATGATAGCGATGCGCTACGGCGCGGTACCCGTCGTGCGCGAAACGGGCGGATTGAAAGACAGCGTCAAGGCCTACGACCCCACCACAAAAGAGGGCTTGGGCTTTACCTTCTACGCCTACAACGCGGGCGAAATGTTGGGCGCCGTGTGGCGTGCCATAGATATGTACAACAACGACAAGGAAAATTGGAAGCAAATCATGCACAACGATATGACCACCGATTTCAGCTGGAGCGTATCGGCCGCCAAATACGCGGATTTGTACGACAGTTTGCTCAAATAGACCCACATAGGAGGACTACATGACAGAAAACATCAGCGTAAAAGAAATGAAGAATTTGATCGAGCGTCAAGTGAGCCGCTACCAAGGCATATCGGCCGGCGACGCCACCAAGAAACAAATGTTCGACGCGGTATGCTTTGTGGTGCGCGACATTTTGTCGCAAAAACGCATGGACTTCAAGCACGAAATACGCGCCAAACAACAAAAGCAAGTGTTCTATATGAGTATGGAATTTTTGCTTGGCCGCTCCCTCAAAAACCACCTCTACAATTTGGGCCTGACCGACGTGGTCAAAGAGGCGCTCAAAGGCTACGGCTGGGACCTCGAAGACCTCGAAGCGCTCGAGCCGGACGCAGGCTTGGGCAACGGCGGCTTGGGCCGCTTGGCCGCCGCCTATATGGACGCGTTGACCAGCGAAGACTATGCGGCAAACGGGTTTTCCATTCGGTATGACTACGGCATCTTCCGCCAACGCATCGTGGACGGCTGGCAGATGGAGATGCCCGACACCTGGTTGCAGGAAGGCGGCGAAAATTGGCTGGCGCCCCGCCCCGAGGAGACCTTTGAGGTGCGTTTCGGCGGCACGGTGGAGGAGAATTGGTCGGACGGCAACCTGACCATCAACCACAAAAACTACACCACCATTTTGGCCAAGGCCTACGATATGTATATATCGGGCTACCACACCAAGGCCGTCAACCGTATTCGCCTATGGGCGGCCACCACGCCGGTGGAATTCGACATGGCGTTGTTTAGCCGCGGCGAATATCTCAAAGCCAGCGAAAACAAGGCGTTGGCCGAAAGCATAAGCAAGGTGCTCTACCCCGCCGACGACCACATAGAGGGCAAGGCACTGCGACTCAAACAGCAATACTTCTTTGTGTCGGCCAGCGTGCAGAGCATTCTCAAAAACCACCTCAAATTCAACCCCAATCTGGACAATTTGGCCGACCAAGTGGCCATTCACATCAACGACACGCACCCTACGCTGTGCATACCCGAGTTGATGCGCATACTGGTGGACGACTACCGCTACGATTGGCAAAAAGCGTGGGACATCGTGTGCAATACCGTATCCTACACAAACCATACCGTTATGGCCGAGGCGTTGGAAAAATGGCCGCAACACTTGGTGGAGCAACAGATACCCCGCGTCTACCAGATCATCTGCGAGATCAACCGCCGCTATTGCGACGAATTGT
Organism: uncultured Clostridia bacterium; assembly: GCA_946648015.1. GTDB lineage: Bacteria > Bacillota > Clostridia > Christensenellales > CAG-1252 > RUG14300. The sequence continues at coordinate 5,064 of CAMPCZ010000028.1, read as the reverse complement.
GGCGCGCCTTCCCCAACGATTGGGACAAAGTAACCCGCAACGCCATTATGGCATACGGCGAAATTCGCATGGCCAATCTGTGTCTGGCGGCCTCGCATACCGTCAACGGCGTGTCGGCATTGCACTCCGAGATATTGATCACCGACGTGTTTAAGGACGGATACAAAATGCACCCCGAGAAGTATACCAACGTCACCAACGGCATCACCCATCGCCGCTGGCTGTGCGAGGCAAACCCCGAGCTGAGCGATCTGGCATGCAAATTGATAGGCGAAGACTTCATACGCACGGCCGACCTGTCCCCCCTTATGCAATACCAAGGCGACAAGCAGGTGCTGGACGAGTTGGAACGCATCAAATTGCACAACAAGGTGCGTTTGGCCAAATACATCAAGGACAACTACGACGTTACGTTGGACGAAAACAGCATTTTCGACGTGCAGGTAAAGCGTTTGCACGAATACAAGAGACAGTTGCTGAACGTGCTACATATCCTCGACCTCTACATCAAACTCAAGGATAATCCCGATCTCGACATTACGCCCCGCACCTTTATATTCGGCGCCAAGGCGGCCTCCAGCTACTACGTGGCCAAGCAGATCATTCGCCTTATCTATATGATGAGCAAGCAGATCAACAACGACCCCGACATCAAGGGCAAACTCAAAGTGGTATTTCTCGAGAACTACTGCGTCTCGTTGGCCGAGATCATCATGCCCGCCAGCGAAGTGAGCGAGCAAATATCGGTAGCGGGCAAAGAGGCCAGCGGCACCGGCAACATGAAGTTTATGATCAACGGCGCCGTTACCTGCGGCACCATGGACGGTGCCAACGTGGAGATATATGAGAACGTGGGCGCCGAAAACATCTTCATCTTCGGTTTGCGCGCCGAGCAAGCCGGCGAATTGATGAACAGCAACCGCTACTCGCCCTCTAGCTACTACAACAACGACGTAGACCTCAAACGCGTCATCGACTTGATGCGCGCGGGCATCGGCGGGGTTTCCTTTGCCGAGTTGGCGGATCTGTTGACCATTGGCCGCGGCGGCAAGCCCGATCCCTTCCTGTGCGTCGCCGACTTCCGCAGCTACGTCAACGTACACGACGAGATCGACCGCGCCTACCGCGATCGCGAGCGCTGGAACCGCATGAGCTTGGTCAACGTGGCAAAGAGCGGATTTTTCGCCGCCGACCGCGCCGTGAAGGAATACGCCGACCGCATCTGGAATATCAAACCCGTTAAATAACCCGCGACACAATGTTTCGTTTCAACAATCATATAGACAAAACTCCCTTTGGCGCCGTGCGCGAAAAAACGCCTATACGCTTTTGCTGTCGCGTGCGCCAAGACGCGGGAGCAAGTGGCGTGCGCCTCGTGGTGCGCCACAACGACATATCCACCCCCTACGCAATGCAGGCGGAAGGGCAAGCCGACGGATACCGCGTCTATTCCGTCCAATTCGCTCCGCCCAAGTGGGGGCTCTATTTCTACCGTTTCGAGATAGATACGCCCGGGGGCGTAGTGTTTGCGGGGCGCGACAAAATGGGCAACGCCGTTTGCGGCGACTTTTTGCCCGAATGGCAACTGACGGTGTACGGCCAAAAAGTGCGCGAAGATAGGGGTACGGGCAAGGAAATCGCCTACCATATCTTCGTAGATCGTTTTTGTCGCGCCGAGATACCACACGACCCCAGACTCGACAGCCTGCCCCCGCGCACCTACAAAGAGTGGGACGACGACGTGGATATCGTGGGCAAAAACGGCGCGCCTTACGACGCGACCGATTTCTTTGGCGGCAACCTTTTGGGCATCGTGTCCAAATTGGATTATTTGCAGAGTTTGGGCGTTACACTCCTATTTTTGAGCCCCATCTTTATGTCGGTAAGCAACCATCGTTACGACACCGCCGACTATATGCAAATAGACCCGTTGCTGGGCACCGAGGCCGACTTTGCCACACTGGTGCGCGAGGCGCGAGCGCGCGGCATGCGCGTCATGCTCGACGGCGTATTCAATCACACCGGCTCGGACAGCCTATATTTCAATCGCGACGGTCACTTCGACTCGGTGGGCGCCTACCAAGGCGACGAGTCGCCATACAAGGATTGGTTTAACATTCATCGCGACGGCAAATACGATTGCTGGTGGGGCATAGAAAACGTGCCCACCATCAACAAAAAGAGCAAGAGCGCACGCGCCTTCCTTTTCGGCCCCCAAGGTCCGGTGGCGCATTGGACGCAGTACGACATAGACTGGCGGCTGGATGTGGTAGACGAGTTGCCCGACGCATATCTCGACGAATTGTGCAACCGCATACGCGCGACGCAGCCTATGGCCAACGTGATAGGCGAAGTATGGGAGGACGCCTCTACCAAATGCAGCTACGGCGTGCAAAGGCACTATTTCGCCACGGGGCAGCTGGACGGCGTGATGAATTATGTGTTTCGCAACGCCATTCTGGACTACGCAAGGGGCGGCTCGGCCGACGAGTTTGCGGCCAAGGTGATGGACGTTTGCGAGAACTATCCGCGCCACGCGTTGGACCATAGCCTCACCTTGCTGGATTCGCACGATACCGTGCGTATACTCAACGAATTGGCGCAGATCAACACGCTGGGTTGGAGCAAACAAATGCAACTCGACTACCGCCTGTCGCCGCAGCAACGCAGGCTGGCGATGGATAGGCTGATGGTAGCGGCGGGGCTGCAATATACCCTGCCCGGCACACCCACCGTCTACTATGGCGACGAGGTGGGGCTATCGGGCTTTGCCGACCCCATCAACCGCCGTCCCTACCCGTGGGACAACCCCAACCAAGAGTTGCGCCGCTTCTACACCAAGTTGGGCGAAGTGCGCGGCCAAATCGCATCGGAATTGGCGGGCGGCGTGTCCTTTGCCAACCGCGAGGGCGTGTTGGTGATGCTACGCGGGGACGAGGGCAAGGTGGCGGTGTGCGCCAACACCTCGCTCAAACCGCACGGCTTGCGCCTATATCCACGTTGCGTCGACCTGTTGACGGGGCGCGTGTGGGAAGGCAACGTATTTATGCACGTCAATAGCATTATGGTGCTCAAAACACTGTAAAAAATACTTCTATTCGATAGCCATATCGCACCGAATGTTGTATAATCATAGGGAAACCGCTTTGCCGCCCTCGGCGCAAAGCCCCCACCCGTACCCGTAGTGTAACTGGATAACATTACGGCCTCCGACGCCGTCGACTTCGGGTTCGAACCCCGACGGGTACACCAAAAAAACGGACGCGCTTGCGTCCTTTTTTTGATGTAACTTTCGTCGTGGTTTGCGGCAGTTCCTGCCGCTTGACTTGCCTTGTCAAGTCACGAACCCGAAGTTCGCTAGACGGCGCGTTCCCTCTCCCTTGCGCTTCTGCGTCGCTCCCACTCGCGCCTATTCCGTCGATGCTCGTGCTTTGCACTTCGTCTCTCCTTACGAACCCCGACGGGTACACCAGACAGAAATAATACGAACTCTCAAACCGCGGAGTTCGTATTATTTTTTTCAATGGATAGGGATCGACCGTCTTGAATTCAAATGGGTAATTCTATAGAAATTGCCTACAATCGACAGTCAGAGCTCGCAACGCACCCACTGTTGCCTGTGCCGCTCAAACGATACAAAAAATACTCGGCAAACTATAGCGCATAAAGAAGGGCACCACAGATTGAATGAAGTGATGCCCTTTCATTTTATTCCCAGGTTTTATCTTTCAGCAATTCGGCTATCTTGTCCACCGAGGGCAGTTCTTTTATCCCCAACACATCCTTGAGATAAAAAATCCTAGAATGGCGGGGCGCATACTTTGTCGATTTTACGAAATCAGTTTCATAGAATTGTTCTACGAAAAAGTAACGATGGCGGGTTTGGCGAATATTCCACCCGTTGTCGTGTGCATTATTCATAGCACGCTGAACGATGGCTTTGCGTTCCTCTGTTAAATCACCGAACTCTACATCATAATGAATGCCATTTGATTCTTCAACTGCAACAATCATCGCTGATATTTTACCTATTGCGCGAACACTTTTCCAAGCATATAGGCCAAGATACTCATGATGACGGAACCCATTGTCTGCATTATCATAATAAACGCCTTCCGTGATGTTGAAATCGATAGTATTACCCGCGAGCTGTACCCTCATTACATCGGTGGCCTGTATAAGGCCGGCGGAATTGCAACAATCGATATAATCATCAAGAATATCCTGCATTTCATAGTCTCGTTCATCTAACTCTCCTTGAACAAAACTCGCTATATTTTCAAATGTGCTGTTTATATGAAGGATGGGTGTCGGCTTTTGCTCGTTGTACGTATTGAGGCTCGCCATAAAGTCCTGCATTTTAACTTTGTCCATTAATACAGGGGCGATAGTTAACAGTATCTTATACTGTTCATTCCCAAAAGATTCCAAATGGCGTATCAATTGATCCTTGTAAAACCATTCGGAGGTTTTTGTCTCTACCACTATTTTGAAACTCTCTTGCGAAATAGTTGCATCAGGCACGCTATTTTTGTTTTTTTCTTGAAGCCTAAAATCCATTTGGGGAGAAAAAGATGCGTTCCCCGCCAGGACACCTAAGCAATGATAAAACTTGTCAGGAGAATACTGATATAGCCGTGACAATAACAGCATCGTGTTAGCCGTGGCTACATTTTCTTTTTGATGATAACGTTGAAAATAGTGAACTTTCATTTATTTCTCCTTTGCATATTTTTTTATTACGAAAATCCATTATATGATGCTCCCCTAATAATAATTGTAGCGCACAATGCGTAAGATGGTCAAGATGTATGTTTTGTTGAAGCCTTGTGATTTTTGGCCATGACAACTTACCAGTACCGTCAATTCAAGCGAAATAGTGTGTTAGTGAGTGCCAATAACGACCTAGTCAAACTATGGCAGTAGCCGAAGAAAAGGGCGTGGTACTCAACGATACCACGTTCTTTTTTACCGCCAATAATTTCGGCGTGCAGTTGCCTGCGCCCCCTACGGACTGACAATAGCACACGCTCTGTACGAACCAAAACCCACCGAAACTACCCT
>CAMPCZ010000027.1 GCA_946648015.1 uncultured Clostridia bacterium | reverse complement strand
GCGCATCTTGCTATTGACGGTATCCCTCGAGGTCAGCGTTTCGTCCAACTCCAATTCGCCCACGATGTTACGCAAGGTGGTGGCCGTCAAGTTTTCGATGGCCGAGATGGGGCGATCTACACCATAGGTGTAGAGTTTGGGGTCGGTGATGGCGAAATAGACGACTGTGTCTATCTGCATCGTAACGTTATCTTTGGTGATGACGGGTTGGGGTTTGAAGTCGGCCACGATCTCTTTGAGGGAAATGGGGCGCGACGCACGGTCGATGATGGGCATGATCCAATGAATGCCCGTATTGAGAGTGCGATTGTAACGACCCAAGCGCTCCACGATGACGGCGGTGGATTGGCGCACCACGCGGATGCCCGACGCGATGATGATCAATGCGATGACGGCGATGATGGCCACGATAATGCCCACGATGGCGCCCGTAGTCATTGCTCCTAACAAAATGCTCATTATATACCTCCTTAGCTTTCGCTATTTGTGTTCGGCTATCAGTTTGTTGCCCTCGATGGCAACTATCGTTACGACTTCGCCCTCGGCAAGGGTAGAGTCGTCCTTGGCTTTGACGCTCCAGACCACGTCGCCCACCTTGGCTTGTCCCAGCTGGTCGAAGTTGGCCTCCTTGAGCATACGCACTTCGCGCCCGATAAGGCTATCGGCGTTGGTGGCTACCTTTTTGCGCAAAAAATACTTGTTGCAAATGGGGCGCAGCGCCACGAGTAATACGGTCGATAGTACCGCAAAGATGATGATTTGCCCCCACCAAGGCAGGGTGGGGATAAAGCTCAGCCCCAAGCACACTGCCGCCGCCAACGAAAACCAAAGGGAAACGAATTGGGGCGTGCACAGTTCTACGACGAGGGCCGCCGCAAACACGGTCAGCCATACCCATACCATAAAGTTCATAGTTGTCGCCTCCTTATCTCTTATTATACGACGTTTTAGCCAAAATAGCAATAGAGCCCCGCCAAAATTATTGCGCTATGCGCGTTGGCGTGCGCACGAATATCGTTATTATTAAATTTTGGGTATTGACGAATAGGCGCTTTGCAATTATAATTGAAAATACGGAATGCGCTCGTATTCCAAATTTTTGGCGAGGAGATAATACCGAAAATGCATCTGAACATGAAACTCAAACGAAAACAGACGTTGCTGGGTATCTTGAAAACCGTCGCTTACTTTGCAGGCTATCCCCTTATGGTCCTGTTTGTCGCCATCGGTAGCGTTCCCTTCTACAAAGAGGGCGCTTTTGGCGGCACCTGGTATTTGGGCATTGTCATCGCGCTCATCCCCTGGTTGGTCAGCGCCATATTGCAAATAGCGTTCGGCACCTTTACCCACAACCAATATCTCAAGACCTTGGTGGTCGGCGTGGTGTCCACCGTATGTATGTTGGGCGCGGCTTTTGCCTTGGATCTCAACGGCAAAAACGTGATGGAGGATATCAACCAAAAATATGCCGCCACCGTTACGGTCGACGCCGACGGCAACACTGTGGTTACGCCCAAGCAGATCACCGTACCCACCTATCGTATGGGTGCCGACGGCATAGACGACGTTACCTGGACGATGAGTTCCACCGCCGTCAGCTTCGAAACCATCGACTATCTCAAGGGCCACTACGTTAGCCTTACGCCCGGGTATGCCAGCGCAACCGACGAGTTCCTCGGCGAATTACACGACTTTATGCGTATCTACAACGTGAGCCTCAACGGCGAAAACAAAAAGACCACCGAGGACGGCAAACACGTTACCAATACCGATATGTCTTTGGCCACCATCGACCCCGCCACGGGCATTCCCTTCAACCCCAACGGCGTGGTGAGCGAAAGCTACGTTTATTCGGTCGATTTTGCGCTCAACGTGCTCATCAACTACAACGAGGCCGTTAACAAGTTTGCCAAACACGACCCCGATATGACGGTCTACGTCGACCCCGCGGCGGGCGAGACCGACGCCGAATACCGCGCTCGCTTGGCCGCTATGACGCCCGTGGAAAAATTGGAAGCCGTGTATCAATACGACCTCAAACGCGTCATCAACAGCGACGAGTACCGCGCCTATCAAGAGAGTGCGGAGTACAAAGCGGCCTATGGCGACAACGGCACTGCCAAGAAGTTTATGCTCACCGTCGACCGCGTCAAGGAGTTGGCGCCCGTATTGGTGCGCTACCTCTCCTTTGTGTTGCGCCATACCCAGATCCTCGAGTCGTTGGGCGCGGAGCCTCTTGCGCTGTACGACAGTATGCTCGGCTTGGGCGCACTCAACGATACGCTCAGCCAAGAGAACTACACCATCGAGGATATCCACGATTGGTTCACCGACGTATTGGTGCCGAGTGTGGGCGGCCTTAGCGCCGACTTGGCCTCTATGCTTGGTGGTATCGCCGATATGATCACCGAGGACAATTTGCAAGCGCTATTGTCCGAGTACGTCTACTACTATTCGCCTTCGGTACGCACCGCGTTCGATTTCTTCGGCGAGGCCAAAGAGGGAGACGAGTACATCGGCAGCTATTCCATGACGACGGGCGTCGGCGAGGATAGCGTCACATATACGTTCAGCGCCGAGGATATGCGCGCCTTTGCCTATGCGCGCTATTACGCCAAAACCAACGGCGCCTACATCGGCTCGGTGTTGGTGGGCAACAACGACGACGGCTTGGGCAAATTGCTCAATGCCGACGGCAACATCGGCGGCGTCAATATGAATTCGTCGGGCTATCCCGCGTCTTTCGCCTATAACTTGGATCAAATATATCAACTCAAAGCCGACAAGGAGTACGTTCCCGCTTTGTTCCCAACCTTGGCCGCGCGTCGCTATCTCTATATCTTCGCAGGCTTGGTGCTACTGTCCATCGTGCTGTACTATCAATTTGCACGCCGTGAGAACGAGGTGATCGCTTCCATTGTCGTCGACCAAATGAAAGGAGGTGCAAAATAATGAAAAAGACATTGCTTACCATTCTCAAAGTCGTTTTGCACGTCGTGGGCTTCCCCCTCCTTTTGGCCCTCGTGTTCATTCTTAATCTCGACGTCATCAAGGGCGGCAGTATGTACGGCGTGGCCGTATTCGTATGCGCCATCATCACCGTGGTAATGGCAGTCGTCTACTATTTGGCCTACTTCTTGGTGCGCACCAAAAAGAGCCGCTCCATACGCAACCAGCACATCATCGTAGCCATCGTGGCCGTGTGCTGCCTCAGCGGTTTTTGGATGTTGCTGGACGGCTTTATTCCCGGCCCCCTCGAAAATGCCACCTCCAGCACCGTGCGTTGGGAGGATCTGTCCGACAACTGGGGCGCTCGCGCCGAGGTGCAAGAGAAGTTGTTGCGCGACTATGTCACCATCAACTACAACTTGGGGCGCCTTACCGCCCCCAACGGCGAGACCATCGAGGACTACATCAGCCAAGGCCCCAACGGCAATGCCGAGTTGCACGACTTGCTGTCGCACGACTACCATAGCATCGACAGCGACGGCTACAGTAGCTACATGGGCCCCAGCATCGACTATGCGCAAAGCGATCGTATGACCATACCCGTTTTGTTGCACCTTTTCTTGGACGATCGCAGTGACGTGCAGGGCGCCAACAGCGCATACGCCAAGAAGAACAATTTGCCCGAGGTTACCCTCGCCGTGCCCTACTACGACGTGTACGACTATGAGTCGGGCGACAAGATAGAGACGGACGTGCGCATCTATCACGGCGCGGCCAACGGAAGCGCGCGCTTCTTCGTAACCGACCAAGACCTCAATATCAAGGACGACTACACCTCGCGTAAGATCGCCGTCATCAGCCAATTCGGCGGCGGATGGGCGTTGGTAGTCAAGTCGGCCGCCAACCAAAACGAGTACGAGGCGGTGCAATGCGCCACCTTTAGCGAGGCCTTGTCCAAGGCCGCGGACGAGATAAGCGGCATAGAGTTCTACTTCGTGGGCGGCTACAAGCAAGCCTCCGTCAACTGGCACGTCTTGGATATGTTGGGCACCTCCATGGAGATGAATATTTTGAGCGAATCCTTGGTCAATACCGATCTATTGGCTATGCTCAACGAAAGCGGTATGGGCATCATCTCTTCGGCGTTGCCGGCGGGCGTGCAATATATCTCGGATATATTGGAGCTGGATCTCGTTCCCGACGCCTTTGCGCTGGTGGCCGATATGGTGGCCGAGGACGAAGTGTTGGGCTCGCCCATCTACATCAGTTTGGATAGCAAGACGGGTACCCTTACCCTCGAGCCTTCCAACTCGCATCGCGGCGTGTTGGGCTACATGGAGATGGCTTGGCTCGATAGTCAAGGCTTGCTGTACATCATCGTGTCCCTCTTCTCGGTGCGTACTTTGTTCTATATCTACGGTCCCATCATGGGCTTGATTGCCGTGTTGTTGGGCTTCGTGCGCGAAAAGGAGCAAGCGCTCCAAGGCGCCGATGGCACCGCGACGAACGCGCCTCAAAAAGCCAAAAAGAGCAAAAAGAGCCAAAAGAGCGATGAACAAGAGCAACCCCAAGCGGATGACAAAGCGGTCGACGCCGACGATTTGATCGCGGAAGACGACGCGCCGCAGCAATCCGCGGGCAGCGACATTGTGGACTTTGACTTTTGACGAAACGAATACCGCCTTTCGGGGCGGTATTCCTTTTTGAGGTGGTGTATGAAATATAAACCCAATAGTTTGCAAATCACCGAAGAAGTAAAGCGTGCGGCGGACGGCGCATTCGTCGATCTGCCGTCGGGCTTTACGCACTACAAGATCGAGGGTGAAGCGGGCGAGTGGTGCGTGCTGACGCACGGCTATTCCACGCCCCTGTATATCTACGACCGTGTGGCCGAGGCATTGGTGGCGGCAGGCTACCGCGTGCTACGCTACGACCTGCTTGGGCGCGGCCTTTCCGAGCGGGTGAAAGGCGATTACGTGCCGAGCCTTTTTGCCGATCAACTCTACGAGTTGGTCAGCGCCGTTATCCCCGGCGAGCGTTTTTATCTGTTTGGTACGTCCATGGGCGGTATCGTTACCACCACGTTTGTGGCGGCGCACCCCGAGTTGGTCAAAAAATTGGTGCTATATGCGCCCGCGGGCATGGTATTTAAGGTGCCCGCCTATATGAAACTGTTCAGCCTCAAGGGCGTGGGCGAAGCGTTGGTGTTGCCGTTTGGCCCAAAGATACTCACCAAGGGTTGCGCCGGCGAATTGTATCATTGTGCGCCGGAGGTGGTACAGTCCTACCGCGATCGCTTCGCCTATTACGTGCAGTTCAAGGGTATGATGCGTTGCGTGTTGAGCAGTCTGCGGCATACCATTCTCAATTTTGAGGAGAATCGCAAAGGGTACGAAGGTACCGCTCGCAGCGGCATACCCGTGCTGGTGGTGTGGGGCACCATAGACAAAACCATGCCCTACTATCAGGCCGCTACGATGCAAACAGTATTGCCCAATATGCGCCTCGTCACCTTCGAGGGGGCGGGACACGTGTTTTTGTACGACGAGCCCGAGCGCACCATGCAAGCCACGTTGCCGTTCTTGCAAGAGTAGCCCTTCGGTCAGCAAAAAAGCACCCCGGCGTGGGTGCTTTTTTGCTGTCAAAATACGAACGACCCCAGGTTGCAATAGGCTTTGCTCCGTTTGTATGCGTAGCAAAGGGTCGTATACGCCCCGCCCCAGGTCCTGTCGACGTAGGCGATGACTAAGTCGGCTTGGTCTACCATATATTCGCATCTTTTTAGCATACTTATTTTGGCACCTTTATTATAGGCGTAGACAAAGGGATATATCAATGGCTAATACGCGCTCAATCCGCGGCTATCGGTGTTTTCCCCGTTTGACAAAAAAAGGACTTGGTATGCCAAGTCCTCATTATGTGTGTTGTCGCTGGGCTTTATAGGTTGTGCGCTATCCAGTCGGCCAGCTCTTTTGCGGCGGATAGCAACGTTTGGTGCGCTTGGGCCTTATAATCGTCTCCAACGAGGTGCCGGGCGGTGCTGAATACGGCTTGCAGTCCATAGGCCGCATAGTCCAAGGCCTCGTCGGCTTGCCCCACCACGGCCACAACGGGGCACTTGCTGTGCGCTATTACGCCGTCTATCACTTTGCCCGCAAAGCTTTGGCTGTCCAGCCTGCCTTCCCCCGTTATCACCAGGTCGGCGTCGGCGGCAAGTTCGGCAAAGCGCACCGTATCCAACACGGCGTCTATGCCTCGCCGGAGCGTACCGCCCAAAAAAGCGATGACGCCCGCGCCCAGTCCGCCCGCGGCACCCGCGCCCTCTTGCGCAAAGCCGCTTTTACCGTCCGCTTGCAGTAGGGCGGCCACGTGCCGTAGCCCGGCGTCCAACTCCCGCAGATCGCCTTCTTTTGCCCCTTTTTGGGGCCCGTAAACGTAGGCCGCACCCGTCTTGCCGTACAGCGGGTTTTTGACGTCGCACAGGGCTATTACGTCGTGCGGATCGGCATAGTCTATGCGCTTGATCTGCCGCAAAGTGCCCCCCACGGGCACGAAGAATTGCTTGCCGTCCCAAAAGCGACAGCCCAGCGCCGCCGCCATACCGCAGCCCATGTCGTTGGTGGCGCTACCGCCCAGTCCAAGCAAAATGCGCTTGGCGCCCCTGTCCTCGGCCGCGGCGATCAGTTCGCCCACGCCGTAGGTGGTGGCGTGCATCACGTCGGGCTTGTCCAATAGGGGGAGCCCCGCCGCCTCGGCCATTTCGATTACGGCCAAGTCGCCGGCTATAGCAAATTTGGCGTCCACCAAGTTGCCCAAAGGCCCCGAAACCTTGGCGCTTACCATTTGTGCGCCCATAGAGGCGGCTATGCAGTCCACCAGCCCTTCGCCGCCGTCGGCAAGCGGCAACGTCAGCACCTCTATGCCATCTATTGTGGCACGCAACACCTCGGCGATGGTGTTTGCCACCTCCGCGGCCGATAGCGTACCCTTAAAACTGTCGGGAGCAACGATTATTTTCATATCACAAATCGGCCAAGTAGTCTTTGTAGAGTCGGCTATATCCCGTGCCGTGGCGTATGCAACGCGACACGCGCGACAAAGTGGCCGATGATATTTCGGTTTGGGCGATCACTTCTTCGTAGGTTTTGCCCTCCATCAGCAACTGGGCGCACTCGAGGCGCTGCGCCATGTGTTGCACCTCTTGCTCGGTGCATAGGTCGCTAAGCACGGCCTCTATTTGGTCGGCGTCGTCCAAGGTGGCCAAAAAGTCGTAGAGTCGTGTGATCATTGCGTTCTTGCTGATTTCGTCCATAGATACCTTCCTTTATATTCGCGCACGCTTTCGCGCACGCGTCTTATGCGCGTGTTCGCGCCTATACATAGTATATCATAACACTTTAATGTGGTAAAGCGCGTAGAGAAAAATAATCCGAAAAATTTTTTGTAAAAAATAAAAAAACTGTGCAAAAACGCTTTACTTGGATAAAGTGTATGTGTATAATGAGAGCATAAGACTTTATCGAATTAAAGTGCTAAATCAAAACTAAAAAAGGAAGGATAGAAATATGAAAAAGAGCATCATCACCATAGTGGCAGTCGTGGCGGTCGTAATGGCCCTAACCGCTTGCTTGGCGGCTTGCGGCGGCAATGGCAAAACCGACGCCGAATATATCTTGGACAAGGGCACGCTTATCTGCGGCATCACCCTATACGAGCCTATGAATTATGCCGATGAGGACGGCGAAATGACGGGCTTCGATACCGAGTTTGCCGAGGCCGTATGCGCGAAATTGGGCATCGAGGCCAAATTTCAAGTGATCAAGTGGGGCTCAAAAGAGGTGGAACTCAACGGCAAATATATCGACTGCATTTGGAATGGCTTTACCGTTACCGAAAAGCGCAAAGAAAATATTGAGTTCACCAAGAGTTATCTCAACAATACCCAATGCGTAGTAGTCAAGACCTCCGCTTTGGCCGACTTTATCTCCGCCGCCTCTTGCGCGGGCAAAAGAGGTACCGCCGAGCAAGGCTCCGCAGGCGAGACCGCTGCCAAGGATTTGACCTCCGCTTACACCGCTTCGGGCTCGCAGATGTCCGCGTTGACCGACCTCAGCAGCGGCAACTCCGATTTTGCCGTAGTCGACGTGGTGCTGGCCAACCAAATTGTCGGCAAGGGCGACTATGCCTCGCTCAGCATTGTGCAAAGCATTCAGTTGGAGAGCGAAGAGTACGCGGTGGGCTTCCGCAAAGGTAGCGATATGGCCGCCAAAGTCAACGCCGTCATCGACGAATTGCTTGCCGACGGCACCTTGCAACGCCTCGCCGAGAAGTACGGCGTAGACGGTCAACTTATCAAATAAGCGCAACCAAGCGCGTCGAAAACTGAACTAAGAGCAAAGTGGAGCGCACCCCTCGGGGTTGCGCTCTGCCTTGCAAAGGACGGCAACGTGAATTTTTCTCAGGTAACTTTACAATTATTGCAAGGGTTTGGCGTAACGTGTTTGTTGTTTATTCTTACCCTTGTTTTCTCGCTTCCCTTGGGGTTGTTGGTTTGCGCGGGGTCGCGCACGCGGTTCAAACCGTTGCGCTATCTTACGCGCGCATTCGTGTGGGTCATACGCGGCACGCCCTTGATGCTGCAACTTTTCGTGGTTTTTTATGTGCCGGGCATGGTGTTTGACGCGCCCATATTTGCCAACTTGTCCAACGGCCGCTTTGTGGCTGCGCTCATCGCTTTCGTCATCAACTACGCGTGCTATTTCTCCGAGATATACCGCGGCGGGATCGAAAGCGTAAGCGTGGGGCAATACGAGGCTTCGGCCGTGCTGGGCATGAGCAAATGGCAGACGTTTTTGCACGTGGTTTTGCCGCAGGTGATCAAACGCATAGTGCCACCCATCGGCAACGAGATCATCACGTTGGTCAAAGATACCTCGCTGGCACGCGTCATCGCCGTGTTCGACATCATTATGGTGGCCGAAAACATTTTGTCGCTCCATGCGCTTATTTGGCCGTTGTTCTATGCGGGCGTATTCTTCCTGCTATTCAACGGCTTGGTGACCATGTTGTTGCGGTTTGCCGAGCGCAAGTTGGATTACTACAAAATTTAGGGGGGAGCGATATGGCCTATTTGGAGATAAAAAACTTACGCAAATCCTTCGGCGACAACGAAGTACTCAAAGGTATCGACCTGACCCTCGAAAAAGGGCAGGTCTTGGCCATCATCGGCGCCTCGGGCGGGGGCAAAACCACCCTCTTGCGGTGCGTCAACTTTTTGACACTGGCCGACGAGGGCAGCATAACGGTGGACGGAAAGGAAATCTATTCGGCCGCCGTCAAGTATACCGACAAGCAGCTGCGCCAAAACCGCTTGCAGTTCGGGCTCGTGTTTCAGAGTTACAACCTGTTTCCCCAATACAATATACTCAAAAACGTGTATTTGGCCAAAAACTTGCGCCTCGGGGCGCAAGCAAAAGAATTGTTCGCCAAGGGCAATCCGCACCGCCCCGCGTGCAAAAAAAGCGATTGGTTGAAAAAAGAGCGCCGACAAAACGTAGAAGAAGCGCGCGCCCTGTTGGCCAAAGTGGGTCTTTCCGACAAAGAAAAGGCCTATCCGTGCGAGTTGTCGGGCGGCCAGTGCCAACGCGCCGCCATTGCCCGAGCCTTGTCGTTGTCGCCCGCGGTGCTATGCTTCGACGAGCCGACATCGGCATTGGACCCCCAACTTACCAAAGAGGTGCTCAACGTCATTCGTGATCTAAAAGCCGAGGGACGTACTATGATAATCGTTACGCATGAAATGTCGTTTGCCCGTCAAAGCGCCGACAAAATCGTGTACGTCGAGGGCGGCGTTATCGTAGAGGAAGGCACTGCCGAAATGATGCAAAATCCCCAAACAGAGGGATTGCGCGCATTCTTGAGCCAAGAGGAAGAGAACGAAACGCGCACTGCGAACACGGGCGAAAGTAAATAAAAATGCGCAAAACACACATACTAACAGCGTTTTTTGGGTAATTTTGGTCGTTAAATCGCCATAAATTTTACAAAAAAGATTGCATTGTGCAAATGCTTGTGGTAATATATAATATATTATTGCACGTACTGCGCCTACGCGCAAGTGCAGTTGGAGGTTAGTATGGAAACGTTGTTTACGGCCGTTATGGTGGTAAGTTATGTGATTTTGGGCCTGTTGACCATTGGCGTCATCATCAAAATCGCGTCTGTGTACGCTCGGTACAAGGTCAGCAAAATCGATCCCGCCACCATTGCGGTGAAGGATAAGGTCGTGCTGAATATCGAGCAAGAGCAAGGCGAGGTCGCCGTGCTTTGTGCCAAGGTGGAGAACTTGCCCACCGAGGATGCCGCCGAGAGCGTTGCCGACAATGGCGAGGAGGCGTAATTATGTTGACTAGTGCTTTTACCGTATTTTGGATCACCATCACCGTAGTATTGTCCGTAGACTTCGTTGCCACCATCATTCTTTGCGCCATCGAGAACAAGCTGAAAAACAAACACCCCGATAACGAGGGCGCCATCAAGGTGGAGCAAGCCACCACCCGCGTCAAAGGCGAAGAGGTATATCTCAAAGCCGAGGGCGGCGTTGTTACCATCATAGACGAGTTGCCCACGGTAGAGGTGCAGACCGAGGTCGTCAAAGAGGTCGAAAAAGAAACCGCTGCCCCCGCCGGCAAAGGCGAACCCATCTACATCAAGGTGGAAGACGGCGTCGTAACCGTCATCAACGAGTTGCCTACCATACGCACCGAGGTCATCAAAGAAGTGGAGGTAGCCGTTCCCGCCGAGCAACAAGAGGCCGTCGAGCCCGAGCAGGAGACCCCCGTCGAGGATGAGATCGCCGCCGACCTGGACGAGAACGAAGAAGGTCGCGTGGTATTTATCGCCAACGAAGACAAACTGACGTTCCTTGCCAAATTGGCCGCTATGCCCGAGGACATACGTGCTTTGTACGACGACTTGGTGTCTTATATCAACCAAAAGGACGGCATCAAACGTCAGACCACCAACAACAAAGATATCTTCAAAGTCAAGACCGATCGTTTGCTCACCGCTTCCGTGCGTCGCAACGTCATCAACTTGCAATTCAACCTTATCAACTCCAGCCTCGAGCGTTATATGAAGGCCGAGAGCGTCAAAGACATCAAGGTGCCCCCCGTCGTCATTCGTTTGACCGACGAAACCGCTCTGGCCCAAGCCAAGAGCACTGCCGATTTGACTTTGGCATACATCGAGCAAGAGCGCGAGTACAATGCCGAACAACGCAAGGCCGCTCGCCGCGAAGCGCGTAGAGCCAAAGCCGAGGCCGCGCGTGCCGCCGCCGATAACGACGCGGAGTAAGGTCTTTCAAACGACAAAGCCGTAGCATTGCGCTACGGCTTTTTTCGTTGTTTCAATCATTCTTGCTCGTCTTGGGTGCAGGGAAAATAGCGCGAGGATATCGTGCGGCATTCGGTTGGCAGGCGCCGGCCTCGCCAAACGGCTATGGCGACGGCGGTGCGGTTATCGATGCGCCCAAACGATGATAGAGAGCGGCCGGTATAGCAAGCATATGGCGCATTGATAGAGAGCGGCCGGTATAGCAAGCATGTGGCGCATTGCCGCTTTGCATCGTAACATGGTTGCGTATTCGGCGAATGTGGTTGCGTCGCCTTGCGCTCTTATGCGGCTGTGGGTTCGGGTGGTTCTTCGAGATCCAAGGGCTCCACGGCGAATTCTTTGCCGCGTTCTTGGTGCAACGTAAGTCCATATAGAATACCCGACGATACCACGTTGATTACCCAACTGTAGGGCCACGATAGGTACAGCAACTCGGGTATATGCCATGGGCGGCACACCGTATTGACCCATATGATGCGAAATACGCATATACAAAAGAAGTTGGACATCATAGGCTTGACGGCGTGGCCCATACCGCGCATACCGCCCGCAAACACTTCGCACGTACCGCAAATGCAGTAGAGCGGAATGGTTACCCATAGGCGATTGTAGGCAAAGGCCACCACCATCGGGTCGTTTGTATACAGCCCCAAGAAAAAGCGGCCTAACGCCAAAAACAAACAGGTGCCGGCAAGGCAAACCACCCATTCGAGCGCCACGCATATGCCTATCACTCTGCCAATACGGTCAAAACGCCTTGCGCCGTAGTTTTGCCCCGCAAAGGTTACCGACGCATTGCCCACGGCGTTCATACCGGCGATGATAAAGCCCTCTATGCTGTTGGCGGTGGCGCTACCGGCAATGAGTTGCGCGCCAAAGGTATTGACGTTGGACTGTATCAACACGTTGGCTATGGAAAAGAAGGAATTGAGAATGCCCGACGGTAGGCCGATGCGCAAAATTTGCAAGGTTTCGGCCTTGTGGAAGCGCAGTTTTTTGAGGATCAGGCGGCAATATCCTTTTTCGCGCAAAAGGGCCAACACCGTCAAAACGCAACTGAGGTATTGCGATATGACGGTGGCCAACGCCACGCCCGCCACGTCCATTTTGGCAAAAATGACCAGCAGCAGATTGAGCCCCACGTTCAATATACCCGCCAAGGCCAAATAAAACAGGGGACGCCGGGTGTCGCCCTTGGCGCGCAAAACCGATACGCCAAAGTTGTAGATCACGTTGGCGGGGCACCCCGCAAAGTAGATGCGCAGATACACAGTGGCTTTGTCTATGACGGCGGCGTCCGTTTGCATCCAGCGCAAAAACACGCCCGCAAAACTGCACCCGACCAAGGCCGTAACCAAACCGCATAGCACGGATAGCGCCATTGCGCTGTGCAGGGCGCGCTCGGCTCCCTCGCGGTCGCCGCGCCCCATGGCTTGCCCCAACGCGACGTTTGCGCCCAGCGACAGCCCGATGGCCACGTTGATGACCAGCCCTATCAGCGCCGAGTTGGAGCTGACGGCCGCCAACGAAACGGTGGAAGTCTGCGAAAACTTGCCGATGATCACCAAATCGGCCGCATTGAAAAGCAACTGTAAGATGCCCGACACCGCCAAAGGCAGGGCCACCGACGCTATTTTGCCAAACAGCGGCCCCTCCGTCATATTCATATCGGCGTTGCGCACACGAAAACTTCTCATATTGGTATTGTAGTGATTTGTGGCGCAAAATGTCAAACGAAGCCCTTGATTTCTACAAAAAATAAGTATGTAGATAAAAATAGGCGTTATATATTGTTCACTCCGACGAACGATGGCGCCGTTTTGTATGCACGAGGCGACGCGCTTGGCATAGCACAACAAAAAAGGTTTTGCCCTATGGCGGCAAAACCTCTTGGCGTATCGGCGTACTATTGCACGTCGTCCAGGGGCAAGAGGGATACCTCGAAGTTGCCCTCGTCGTCTATCTCGATGATAGTGCCGCCTCGCTGGGTGTGCTTTTCGAGCATATGCGGGTAGGCAAAATAGTCGATGCTCATACCGTAGGTGAGGCGTATGCCTTGGTATGTTACCGACAGCGTGTTGAGGTGGTCGTGGCCAAAAAACATACCTTTGCAACTGCCGAATTTGACCATCTCCTCAAAAAAAGTGCCCTCCAAGGTTTTGGGATAGCCGAAATAGTTGTCCTTTTCTTGCACGAAACCCAGGTGGTAGGTGGCGCCGCCTCTGCCTTTGTAGATATTCTCCCATGCCGTTTTTATCTCTTTGGGCGGTATGTGGTAGAATGCCAGCGAGGGCAGCGGGTGCGCTTTGTCTTTGGACAACTTCGTTATTTCGTCCTTGTACCATTGCACTTGGTCGGGGTGTATCACGTCAAAACCCGAAAAGAAGTTTTTGCCGACGTAGGAGTTGCTGTCCACAAACATCAGCACCAGTATGATATGGCCGTCCTCCGCCAAAATGGGTATGCTATAGTTGCCTTCTCCCGTAAGCATTGCGGGTCCTTTGGCAAAGTGGCACAAGGGCAGCGACAGCATATAATCGCCCAGTTGCGATTTGGTGTAGCGCGCGTGCGGCTCGGTGTCGTGGTTGCCGAATACGGCGCACCAGGGCAGGTCGTGTCGCTCCATAATGTCGTTGATGAGGCGAATGGGGCGTTTGTTGTCGTGCGAGCCGCCCAATACCACAAAGGGATAGCCCATATCGCCCGTTATCACGCAAAAGTCGGCGTGGGCCGCGTCCACGATCTTTTCCACCGCCTGTAGGGCCAAGCGATCGTTGCGCCTGCAAAAAGCCCCGCACCCCAAGTGAATGTCGGTGAGTTGCAAAATACGCAAGGGCTTGCCCCTCTCTTTGCAAATATAGCTACTGCCGTCCTTTCGTTGCACGTTCATACTATTTGCCCTCGGCCGCCGCTGCCGCCTCTTTGGCCTCGGCTATCATCATAGCGTCCTCGGCCTCGTCGTACTTGCCGTAGTGCCGACGAATGAGTTCCACTCTCTCGGCTTTTTCGTCGTCGTTGAGGTCGTCGTAGCGCCCCTCTTTGACGGCGTCGTTAAAGTAGCGAATGCGTGCCAGCACGCGGTTGTTGAGTTTGAAACGGAATGAGGAAAACATCGCCAAGGCGATGAGCACCGCTATGGATACGCCCATCAGCACGCGAATGGTGGTGAGCACCGCGCCTATGCGTTCGCCCACGGCCTCCGCCGAAAAGTGGTCTACGTTGACCGATAGGCTGCCATTGTCGGCCAGTTGGTGCACTTTGGCGGTGATCTCTATACCGAATCGTTGGAAGAAATCGCCGATGGTGGTGGAGTTCGTTTGTGCATAGGCGGTGGCCAGCGCCGAGGTCGCGTCCTCTTTGACCAATGCCTCCGCGCCTTGCACGGCCGCGTTGTAGCCGTCGTAGCCCACGCCCGTTAATATCCAGCCTATCATGCCTACGCCCAGAGCGCCGCTAAGTTTGCGCGCAAAGGTCATCATTCCGCTGTAGGTGCCGGTGGGGTGTTCGCCCAACTTCAGTTCGGCTACGTCCAAAGTGTCGGGGAAGTTCATCCAAGGTATCATCTGCGCGCCGCCAAAGCCAAAGCCCATAACGAATGCTACTACGGGCACGACCCAGGCGGGGCACCACGAGGGGTCTATCACGGCGATGAGTACGCCGCCCGCAATGTAGAAGGGCAGACCCATACGGAAGGCAAACCCCTTGCCTTTTTTGTCCATCATTATGCGCACCAGCGGAAAACTCAGCACCGCGGCCACCGCAATGGGCGCCACGATAAACAGCGAACTGAATTTCATTGTGGTAAAGCCGAGATCGAGCGAGGAGCCGCGCCATACGTGCGAGGCATAGTAGGCGGCCAGTGCCGACAGCATATCCATGCAGGTAAAAGCGGTAACGTACATAGCGATATGCCACTTATAACTGCGGTTTTTGTAGGGTTTGATATACCCTTCCACAAATTTTTTGAAAGAGAATTTTTGCTTCTTTTCGTGCGGGGCGGGTTGTACGCGTTCCTTTACGAAAACGGCGCATATCATCAAGCCGCCGCCGAACAAGGCGCCGAATACGGCCGCCGTCAACAGCCAGAATTGCGTGGTGGTGAGCTTGCCGTCGTCTTGCAACGCTTTGAGCAAAAGCAGAGGTACGATATACGATATGCCGCTGGCCAGCGAGGTGAATACCAACTTGACCGTGTTGGCGTTGTTGCGCTCGCGGAACGAGGGAGATATGTCCGACGCCATAGAGGTGTAGGGCACTTGCGAAATGGTGGAACAGGTGCTCCAAAACAGGTAGAACACTAACATCCAGGCTATCATACCCGCTTGCGAGGTGATGCCCATGCGATGCAAGGGCGCAAAGAGCAAAAACAGCGCCAATATGATGGCCGTACCACCCAACAACATATAGGGCTTGCGCCGTCCCCAACGACTGCGCGTGTTGTCCGACAAAAAGCCCATAACGGGGTCGGTAACGGCGTCCCACAGCTTGGCCAGCATCATTATGGTGGAAGCGGCCGCGGCGGTGATACACAAAGTGTCCGTCATGTATTTGAGCAATATGCACGATATCATGGCTACGGCGCCGCCGTCCATCAGCCCGCCCAATCCGTATGCGATCTTTTCGCCCACGGGCACGCGGTCTTTGGGGTCTATATAGGGTTTGGGTTGCTTGTCTTTTTTCACGATATGCCTCTCGTGTATACCATAGGTATACGATCTTTCTCTCTCTACTATATCATATCGTGGCCGCACTTTCAAGTGCCATTTGCCAAAACCGCTTATTTAGGAGCGTCTTGTTTGGAGGCCTTGCCGCGACTCGTGCCGACAGGCGCCGGTTTCTTTCGTGCAGATGCAATTCGGTTTCGCTCGGCCAAAAAAAAGGTTGCAAGGCGAGGTGCCTTGCAACCTTTGGTCATTGTCATCTATTCTACGTCTTTGAGATCGCCCGCTTCGGCGGCAACGCCTTCGAAGTCGGTGTAATAGTTGCGTTGCGCGCAGTCAAAAGAGCCGTCCGTGTGTACCGTTATGGCGGTGCAACCACGTTGTGCGTGTTGTTTGAAGATGCCCGCGTATGCCAAGTAGTCCACGCTCATGCCGTAGGTCAATCGGATGGAGGCGCCGTCTTTGTTGTACTGCAACGAGAAGTTGTTGATGTGGTCGTGGCCGCAGAAGGTGCCCTGCAAACCGTTGGCTTTGCCGGCCGCCCACAGTTTGCCGTCCAATTCCTCTTTGTACACGCCGCAAAATACGCCGTATGGGTTTTCGGCATTGGAGGCCAAGGGGTTTTGAGAGGCGCCCTCTTCCTCTCCGTTGACGCCGTAGATCTTTTGCACGTTGGCGGTGTTATTGAAGCCGTTGATTTCGTATTCCTTCCAGGCGTCGCGGTATTCGCGCAAAGGAATATGGAAGAACGCCAGGTTTTTGATGGGGTCGGCATATCCCAAGGCCGTATTGGCCGCTTGCAACTTGCCCATTTCGGCGGAGTACCAATCGATTTGATTTTGGTGGATGTTGTCATATTTCCACAAGGCGCCGAAAATATCGCCGTCGGTGTAGCTGTGGCTGTCGAAGGTTACCAAGGCTTGGGTGACAACGCCCGCCGTATTTTTGACTTTGATGATATTGTTGCCATAGCCGAATTCCTCGGCCTCGTCTTTGTCGGCGATGTCATTGTTGGCGCTAAACAAGCAATATTTGAAGTCTTGCGCGGCATACCAGTCGCAAATTTGCTTGCGCGTGTAGCGGCTGTACGCTTCGGTGTCGTGGTTGCCAAAAGCAAACGTCCAATAGACGCCCAAAGATTCCATCTCGGTGGCAAAAATTTTGGCGGCGTTCATGTTGTTGAAAGTGCCCGATTGGAAAGGAACGGGATAGGCGATGTCGCCCGTGACGACGACAAGGTCGGGTTGGCTTTGGCGCACCATGGTGGCCACCGCGTTCATGGCCCAAGCGTCCTTTTGCTGGCTCATAAAGCCGGCGCCGATGTGCACGTCGGTCAGTTGTATCACCTCGAAGTTGCCGTCCGTCGTAAAGGAATAGTAGCCGTCCGCGTCTTGGGTGGGCACC
>CAMPCZ010000026.1 GCA_946648015.1 uncultured Clostridia bacterium | reverse complement strand
CATCGGCGTCTACTACGGCGGCGACTCGGGCTACGAAGAACGCGACCGATTGCTGCCGTTTCTCGAGGGGTTGGACGACGACCGCTACCAAGTGGTGCTTACCCGCTTTTTCAACTGGGCGGGCGACCCGCCTATCCCCGTGTTTATACGCAGATTGCGCTAAAATTATAGTATTACGAGAGGTAATTATGGACTATACGCAAAGCAAATTGCAAACGATGCAACGACTGTTCGAGGGTACCGTCGACTATGCCCGTGCCTCCCTCGTCTTGGCCGAGTTGGGCTACGCCGTGTCGGCAGAGGAGTTGGCTTCCTACCGTTTGTGGACGGATTATATGCCCTTGTACGACGTCAATCCCTACACCGAGGAACAACACAACCTGCACGTTATATGGGAATTGCTGGACAAGGTGCCCCTGGGGCTGAATTGCGCCTTTGCCATTCCCTTTCGCCAGATGATCGCCAAGCGACTGTTCAAGCGGTGCGGCGAGGGGTTCGTGTGTGCCGACGGGTGTCGCTTCAACTTTGGCAACCAAATCGAGCTGGGCGACAACGTCAGCTGGAATATGGGCTGCTATATCGACGCCAAGGGCGGCGTGGTGATGGACGACTACTGTATGCTTACCGAATACGTCAAGATCTTTTCGCACAACCACAGCGAGGTGGACCACATGGTGCGCACCTACGCCCCCGTGCATATCGGCGCCTACGCCAAACTGTTCACCAACTGCACCGTTTTGCCGGGCGTGACCGTCGGCACGGGCGCGATGGTGGCCACCTCGGCGGTCGTCACCAAGGACGTGCCCGCCTACACTTTGGTGACGGGTATACCCGCCAAACCCCAGCGCGAGCGGCAAGTGCAGTCGCTGGATTCGGCCGTCTACAACCAATATATGCTCAAAGACCGCCTCTTTCAGGTGAAGAAGTAGTGTTGCAGTACGGCTTGCTAAAAAAATGGCACGGATATGCCCCGCACCATTTTAACAAACGTATCTATCGGTTGATTATTATCCATTCAACAATGCGTTTTTCTTTGCCTCAAACTCTTCTTCGGAAATAATACCCTCGTCCAATAACGCTTTATACTTGCGTATTTCGTCCGCATTGCTTCGGGCGTTATTAACAACGACTTGTTTTGTCGCTTTTTCCTCTTTGCTTTCGACAGGCTTACCATTGCGAAGAGCTTGCAACACATCATTAATCTCAACGGCGTTCTTGCAAAACGTAATGGTCTTACTTCTATCCATATTAAGCACGACTTTGCCCTTATTGATTTCAACCGAATTTAATTCGGACACTTTCATTTGGAAAGAACCCGATTTGCCTCCGGAAACATAGATTATCTCATCATCGTAAATTTTCAGTGACCTTGAAAGAACTTGATTTTTTTCGTTTATTCTTGAAACTAAGCTTATGATGCCAATCCCGGTAAACATTATGAACCACCCTATGCAAGCTATCTTAACGCTTGTACTACTACCACCTGTTAAACCTACTATTAATGACACTATTCCCAACAGGGTGAGTATTACAGCAATGGCAATACTAATACCCATTCTATCGTATTCGAATTTTCCTTCCGCCAACAATTTATGATTCTTTTCCATTTAATTTAACTCCTTATTTTCCTTCTTTCAAACAGTAGAACAACACTCTTTGCTTGTCTAAATAATTACATTATATATGATTGATAATCATATGTCAAGATTTTATATGATTAAAAATCATAAATTAGGGTAAGAAATACTTCGGAGGTATCAAGAATGATAAACATCGAGCAAATCCGTAAAAATCTGACCGAAGCCATTAAGACAAGCGGAAAAACCCAAACCCAATTATCCAAAGAACTGCAAGTAACACAATCGTGTATAGCACATTATATCAAAGGCGACATTCTACCCGCTTTGGACACTTTCGCAAACTTATGCGTCGCATTGGACGTTGACCCTGCGGATATTCTTTGCACCAGAATTAGTTAATCTCGCGCATTTCACAGCCGAATGTTATAAAAACCATATTTATCTCCTCATTGACAATTTCTTTTTTGAGGGGAATCTTCTTTTGTTGTAATGATTATTGCAAAATAATGAAACCGTATTGACATTCTTTTAGTTATATCGTATTATGATTATCAGTCATACTTTTGACAAATAAAAAAATTAGGAGGAGTCTTTATTATGAAAAGCCGTCATCAACACCAAAAGAATATTATGTTTGCAAGATTAACATTAGCAAGTGCCATTCTCATAATCTTTATATTAACGACCGTTGGCTTGAGCGGATGTAGCGCAGAATACGATAATGCTTTCAATACAGCATACAACTATATTTCGACGAACGGAGGAAAATTTGCAGCAACTGAATTATTGGGCGAAGAGGGAAAAGAACTCGGGGAAATATGCATATCCGCCAAAAATGAAGTTATTTGTATAGAGTTAGATGGTATGAAAGTCACTTTATCACGTCAAAATAGTCGCAAATTTAACTTTTCCTATTCCTTTGGTAGTTTCGTTTCCGTATCCGGTGCTTTTACAAACAAGTTTTCGAAAAGTTCAAGTTTTAATGATTTAATTATCGACACGTTCAAAGCACCCGATCAATTACGCTCGTCAACGCAACAAGCAATACCGACATACATATATGTATCATTATATGCATTCCAAAACTTTCTAAAACCTTGCGAGATCAATTTAAGCACGTTTGGATTCCAGTATTTTAAATAGTATCACTTATCATTTCGGCGCGGAGTGGGTCCAAAGGACTACTCCGCGTTTTTTTGTTCTATAACTTGCCCCCGCCGCATATAGTATGACGAACACTTAGGGAGGCAAGGATATGGAAATCAATTATCAAACTATCAAAAACGATTGCGTACAAGAAGTGGGCCGCGGCCAAACCGTGGTGCGCAGCGAGGTGGACACCCGCGACAGAGGCGGCGCCGCCAAATTGCTGTCGGTGGGCACCGACGCGGTGGTTACCTCGGTCGAAGCCGTAGCGGGCGAGGCGCGCGTATATGGGCGCGTCAACTACAAGATAACCTACCTCGACGAAGAGGGCAAAATGGCGGGGCTCGACTATTTCGGCGAATTCGATCTAAGCGTAGCGGACGAGCGCATAGAGGTGGGCGACACCGTGGCGACCGCGGGCGTTTTGGACGCCGAATGCACGCTGTCGGCGGGCACTATCCGCCTCGAAACGGTGGTGGAGGCGCGCCTCAGACAAATCGTGTCGCACCAAGCCGAGGTGGCCGTAGACGCCCAATGCGAGTGCGAACGATGCACCTTGGACGCAATGTCGTTGGTGCCCGTAGCCGACGCAACGTTCGAGGTGGTGGAGGAGGTGGAAAGCCACCGCAATATCGACCGCGTGTTGCTGTTTGACGCCAAGGCGATTCACACCGATACCCGCACGGGTGTGGATAGCGTTACCGTAGAGGGCAAGGTATTTGCCGAGGTGGTGTATTTGTCGCAGGGACAGGTGTTAGAGCAAGACGTATCCTTCGACTTTGCCGAGCAACTCGACTTGGAGAGCGAGGTCGACCTCGATCTCACCTTGCGCCAATCCAAATTGGTGCTGACGGGCGAGGACGACAACAACGTGTTGCGCATAGAGGCGGTGCTTGCCGTAGGCGGATATAGATTGGTGGAGAGCCGGTACGAGGCCGTGTGCGACGCCTATGTGGACGACGCCGACGTCCGCTTGGTGCAGGACAGTTTCGTTTGTCGCCGCTACGAAGGCATGACCAGCCGCGTCGAGCGGGTGTCTTCGCGCATAGATGCGGCCGAGATGAACGTAGAGGGCGGCGTGGTGGCGGCCACCGTGGCGCGCGTCAACGTGGCCAACTTTATTGCGGGCAACGGCCAAATAACGGCCGAGGGCTTGGCGGTGGCCGGGGTATTGTACCGCGGCGAGGACGGTGTGATGCAAGCGGGCGAGGTGGAGTTGCCTTTCTCCGTAACCTTTGCGAGCCAAGCGGTTGACTCCGACTGCACGCTGGTGGGCGAGGCCATCGCTGTGGGGCTCAAAGCCGCCAAAACCGGCACGATAGACGTCGATCTGCTGTTTGCCGTCAAGTGCTACCGCCCCACCGCCGTGCGCTACGTTACCGACATAGAAGTGTCGCCGTGCGCCGATCGCGGCGCCGTGATGAGCGTCTATTTCGCCGCCCCCGACGCCACCGTGTGGGAGATAGCCCGCGCCGTGCACGTGTCGCCCAAGGCGTTGTTGCAACAAAATCCCGACCTTGCCACCCCTGTCGAAGGCGCGTCGCGCCGCGTGCTGGTATTCCGCCATCGCGAGTTGGAGTAGGCCGATAGCATTTGCAAAAAACGCACCTCCGAAGTTTGGCGTTGCGGCCCGACTTTTGGGGTGCGTTTCCTCATGCCGGCCCACGTTTTTTATTTGCGTTTGAGGGACATAACGGTTACTTTGGGCGCGGGGAGCGCCGCGCTCAGTCGATAGGTGCCTGCAAGGCGTTCGCGCTCGCCGTCTACGTTGCAAGTGGCGCCCTCGGGCAGGCGTAGCACCGCCGTTTTGCCTTGCCGAAACACCAGCTTATCGGTATCCTTTTCGTGTCGAAATCCTACGAAGAAGGCGCGAAAAAGGGGCGCGAAGATGGCCACCCGTCCCCAAAATCCCTCGCTTTTGGGCGCGGGTATCAGCAAGGCGTGCACGTATGGCTCGGCGGAGCGGTACATTTTGTTGAAGCGAAACAAAAAGCATCTGGGCGAGCGTAGTACCATTATGAGGGTATACGTCCCCGTATATTCTACGCCGTCTACCGTCAGCGAGGCCGGTATACGGTGCACCTTGTATTCTTTGAGCGATTGCCACATGTAGGCCAATGCCCGAAACTTCTTTTTGTCTTTGACCTTGGCTGTGTATCCTATGGGCGTAAACGAGCCGGCTGCCACCACGTATACAAAATAGTCGTCGTTGATGCGCCCCACCATAGGCTCTACGTCTCCTATGCGCGCCCGCTCGTTCATAGTACCCGTCGGAAAATAGTATAGGGGTACCGCCCAGCCCTTTACGCGGTTGAGAAAGTTGTGCAACGTGCCGTCGCCGCCGCATACGGCCAACGCGTCCACCGCGCACGCTTTGGGCAGGGGCTCGTCGATGTCCGCAAATCGGCAGTCGTATTGCGAAAGCGCTTTGCGTATCGCCGCTCTGTTGCCGTCCTTCCAGCCGCCGCTACGGCTATTCGTTACTACCCAACAAATTTTTGCCATTGCCGTTCCTTCTATACAAGTATGCGCCGTCCTTTCGGATTGATACCGCAATGCCGCGCTCGGACGCTGTTTGAGGCAAATAAAAATACAAATTTTATGCGTTTTTCGCTCAAAATTCGGGTTGCATATTGACGGCGCGGCATTATTATGGCATAATAATACTATCTTTATTCAAAGGAGAGCAAGATGAGCAACAAATACGACGTTATCGTAATCGGTGCGGGCAACGGCGGTTTGGCGGCGGCGGCCACTATGGCCAAAAACGGGTACAAGACCCTCGTTTTGGAACGCCACAATCTGCCAGGCGGCTGTGCCACGAGTTTTGTTAGAGGACGATTTGAGTTCGAGGTAGCGCTGCACGAAATGTGCGACGTGGGCAGTGCCGAAAAGCCTCGCCCCGTGCGCAAGATGTTCGACAACGTGGGCGCCAAGGTCGATTGGCAATTCGAGCACAACTGCTTCCGCGTCATTCACGAGGGCGACGATCCCTACGACGTGGTGGTGCGCGGCGGATGGGACGGTTTTTTGGATTCTATCGAGGCAGCCGTGCCCGGCAGCCGCGACAGTGTGGAAAAATTGCTCGAGTTGGGCAAGATGACGCAGGACGCCATGACCTATATGGATAGCGTCACCGTGCCCGTGCAGTTCTTAGGCAAATACGCCGACTTCGTCAAAGCCGGCTGCTATTCGGTCGAGGACGTCATGAACTATCTCAAGGTGCCCCTCAAGGCCCAACACATCATCAACACCTATTGGAGCTATTTGGGCGTGCCCACCGACGAAATGAACGCCATGCACTTTTTGAGCATGGTGTACAGTTACATAGTGGACGGCGCGGCCATGCCCCGCAAGTGCAGCCACCAGCTGTCTCTGTCGTTGTGCCAAACCATCTACCAAAACGGGGGCGATATATGGTACAACAGCGAGGTGACCGACCTTTTGTTCGACCATGGCAAAGTGTGCGGCGTCAAGGTGGGCGACAAAGAGTTGTACGCCGACGACGTGTTTGCCAACACCATTCCCAACAACGTCTACAATATGATGCAAGGCAAAGAGGAGATACCCCCGCGTATGCTCAAGTTGGCCAATGCGCGCGAAATAGGCCTTTCGCTTATGACGGCCTATCTCGGGTTGGATTGCACCGCCGAGGAGTTGGGCATCAAGGACTACACCACTTTCGTCACCAACGAGTCCGATCCTCGTCTGCAAGAGGAGCGTAGCGCGAGCGGCGGTTTTTATATCGTCAACTGCATCAACGTGGTGGTGCCCGACAGCACGCCCGAGGGCACTTGTTCTCTGTTTATCAGCATGCCCCTTTTCGACCGCGACTTCCCCAAGGATTTGACGCCCGACAAATACAAAAAATACAAGAGCGACTATGTGCGCCGCTATATCGAGCATTTCCAAAAGGTGATGGGCATCGATATCATGTCCCACATAGAGGAGATTTCCATCGCTTCTCCCGTCACCTTCGCGCGCTATCTCAACACCCCCAAAGGCTCCATCTACGGCTACCGCACTTCGGGGTGGGACAACGTGATGCTGCGCTCGGTATGCGAGCCGATGGATTTCAAGATCAAGGGCTTGCACTTTGTGGGCGGACACCACGTTATGGGCGACGGCTTCTCCAGCTCCTACCTTACGGGCGCCAACGCCGCCAACGCCTTGATCAAACAATACAAAAAGGAGGGCAAATAATATGGCGAAGATTCTCAAAGGACTCAAACTTGCACGCATCACCAAGTTGATGTCGGCGCGCAACAAACGCATAGCCGACGCACCCGCCACGCCCGTGCCCCCCTTGGATAGTTATATCCAAAATAGGCTCAAAGACCAACTGCACCCCAAGGTGCAACATTTGGTGGTGGCCGATATCATCGCGCATAGCGCCGACGTCAAGACTTTCGTTTTGGCACCCGACGCGTCGCAGGGCACCACCTTCGTGGCGTACCCCGCGGCGGGGCAATACATCAGCATTCGCCAAACCATAGGTTCCGCCGTGGTCTGCCGTCCCTATTCCCTGTCTTCCAGCCCCAAAGAGGCGCTGTCGGGACACTACACCCTCACCATCAAACGCGTGGAGGGCGGCTTGATGAGCCAATTTGCCCTCGATACCTGGACGGTCGGCACCAAGGTGGACGCCAGCGCGCCCTTGGGTGTGTTTACCTACGAGCCCTTGCGCGACGCTCGCACCGTCATTGGTCTTGCGGGTGGCAGCGGCATTACGCCTTTTTACAGTTTGGCCAAGGCTATCGCCGACGGCGACGAGGATTTCAACCTTACGTTGCTCTACGGCAGCCGCACCAAGGCCGATATTTTGTTTCTCGAGGACTTCGAGCGCATACAGCGCCAAACGGCAGGCAAATTCCGCTTGGTCAACGTGCTCAGCCACGAGGAGGCGGAGGGCTGCGAGCACGGCTTCCTCACCGCCGAGCTCATTCAAAAATACGCCCCAAAGGACGAGCCCTACAGCGTGTTCCTTTGCGGCCCCCAAGCGATGTACAACTTCGTGGACAAAGAACTCGAAAAACTTAATTTGCGCCGCAAATATATTCGGCACGAATTGTTCGGCGAGTACCGCAACCCCGAGAAGAACCCCGACTATCCCCAAGAAATGGTGGGGCAGACTTTCAAATTGCACGTCAAGATGAGAGATCAAGAGTACGATATCAAAGTCGACGCCAACGAGTCGTTGCTCAACGCTATGGAGCATAGCGGCCTCGTCGTGCCCTCCGATTGCCGTAGCGGCACCTGCGGTTGGTGTCGTTCGCGCTTGGTGGCAGGGCAGGTATACGTTCCCAAATCGGTGGACGGACGCCGGCAGGCCGATCTCGAATTCGGCTATGTGCATCCTTGTAGCACGTTTGCTTTGAGCGATGTGTATTTGGACGTCCCCATGGCCTAAACGAAATCTATCTATCGGCACCCCTTGTGCGGGGGTGCCTTTTTTTGTGCCGCGTGATTTTTCGGGCGGCGGCACCGACCTCGGCGGCACGGTATGCGGCCGTTGGTGGGGCGCCGACTTGTAGAGCGGTTGGCGCAAACTTGCCTCGCAACACACCTCGATTGTACATTGCCCGCCGTTGGCGCAAGATGCGCGACTTTTTTGAAATACGTCGTTGACAAGCGGCTCGCATTGGGATATACTAACATTGAAATTTTCAGGAGGTATTTATATGAAAAAGAGTTTACTCGCAGTAGTAGCAGTCCTTGCCATCGTGATGGTGGGTGTGTTTATGCTCACCGCTTGCTCGCCCGCTTCCGATCCCGACAAAGCCGAGGCGGCACTCAAAGCCAATGGTTACGACGTATTTAGAACCAACGGCTATGTCGACGGCGTCATTTCCGCCATTTTGAATAAAGACGCCACCATCGACGTGACCCTCAATGCCACCAAGGACGACGATTCCATCACCATCATCTACTACAAGACGGCCGCTGACGCCAGCGCCGCTTACAACAAGATGGAGAGCGACCTCGAAGACTACGAGGCGAAAGGGTATAGCGGTAAAATGGTCTATTTTGGCACCAACGCCGCCGTCAAAGCCGCTCGCTAAAGATTCTCGGCACAAACAAAAAACGGTTCCTGCGGGAACCGTTTTTTGTTTGTAGATGGGTCTAATTTTCGTCGAACGGGTCGTCGGGCAGGTCGTAGGGTGCTGCGTCGTCCTCGGTCGGCGCGCTCATGCCGCACATATACAAAACGGCTTCGTACACTGCGGGGTTGCCAAAAGCTTGCCACAGCGAGCCGAGCGTATCGAGGGTATCTGCCGTGCCGACCGCCCCGAGCAATACCGCTCGGTCGGTGTCCACGGCGGCGGCAATCGGGGGATAGAGGCGTTGTATCTCTTCGCATAGGCGCGCGGCCTCTTGCTCGTAGCGGGGCAACACGGGCGGTATATACAATTCGGCAAACCAGGTGTCGTCCTCATGCACCACGATGTCCAACTCCATTTCTTCCAATATGCCGTAGTTGACTACGCACCAAAAGGCATGGCTGCCGTGGTCGCGCTCTACGTCCCAGCCGATAGAAGAAAACGCCGAGGCCGTAGCCTCGGTCGATTTGAGAAACTTGTGTATTTGTTTGTAGGCGACGGATTTCATCAGAAGGATAGGAAGGAGAACCATTCGGCCAATTTTTCCACGGCCACGGTGATGTATTTGCCGTCGAAGGCCAACGTGTACACCACACCGCCCACTATGACCAAGCCGAATAGGGCGGTAACGATGGCGCCAAACGCGGTCAGACCCTTTTTGCCCATCGAGTTACCGGCCAAAATCCACCAAATGCCGCACAGCATCAACAGTAGCGCCGTCAAACCCAAATAGCCGAGTTGTTGATAGGCGCCAAGCGTCAATTTGCCGGCGACCTCGGTGCCGAAATGATTGAGATATACGTTGACGAACAACAGATTGGCCGCCGCCAGCAGCAACCAAAGTATCCACAAAAAGTGCCACCATCTACGCATAGTGTGCCTCCTATCGTTTGATAAAAGTATTATAGCCGCAAAACACCACTTTGTCAACAGCAAGCGCGCAATCCCCGTCTTTCATCGTCGAAATAGCACAAAATGCGTCAAGCGCAAGGCAAACGGTTGCGAATGGTGATAAAGTTTGATATAATTATATAATCCGCATACTATGCGGATAGTTCGACCAAAGAGAGGGAAAAGATGAAACGACTGATGTTGACCAACCAAGCCATAGCGCAGGGTGCTTGGCAGGCGGGCGTGCGGGTGGTATCCTCCTACCCCGGCACCCCCAGCACCGAGATCACCGAGTGCACGGCGAAATTCAAAGAGATTCACAGCGAGTGGGCGCCCAACGAAAAGGTTGCGCTCGAGGTGGGCATAGGCGCCTCTATGGCGGGTGCCAGGGCGATGGTGTGTATGAAGCACGTCGGGCTCAACGTCGCCGCCGATCCCTTGTTTACGGCAGCCTACACGGGCGTAGGGGGCGGCTTGGTGATCGTGGTAGCGGACGACCCCGGTATGCACAGTTCGCAAAACGAGCAGGACAGTCGTTTTTATGCGCGCAGCGCTCACGTTCCCATGATAGAGCCGTCCGACAGTGCCGAGGCGGTTGCGTTCGTCGATTGGGCCTACCGCTTGTCCGAACAATACGACACCCCGGTGTTGTTGCGCACCACCACCCGCATAGCGCACGCGCAGTCGATGGTGGAGTTGGGCGAGCGGGTAGAGGTACCCCTCAAAGAGTACCAAAAGGACGCGCCCAAATATACGATGTTGCCCGCGCATGCCAAAGGCAGACATTTGGTGGTGGAGGATAGAGAAAACCGCCTCAAAGCGGATTGCCTTTCTTTCCCCCAAAACCGCGTGGAAATGCGCGACGCCAAGTTGGGCGTGGTTTGCGCCGGCGCCGTCTACCAACACGTGCGCGAGGCGTTGCCCAATGCCTCGGTATTCAAAGTCGGCATGGTATATCCTTTGCCTATTGCCGCCATCGCCGAGTTTGCCCAAAAGGTGGACGAATTGTTGGTGGTAGAGGAGCTGGAGCCTTTCATCGAAAATCAACTCAAGGCCAACGGCATCGCCTGCCACGGCAAAGATCTTTTTGGCTTGCAGGGCGAGATAACGGTGGCGCACATTCTCAACAAAGTGCTGGGCAAAGCCTTGCCCACTGCCGCCAAAGTGCCCGGACGTCCCCCGCTTTTGTGCGCCGGTTGTCCCCATCGCGGCGTCTACTACGTGTTGCGCAAACTGCACTGCGTGGTCAACGGCGACATCGGTTGCTATACGCTGGGCGCCTTGCCGCCTCTTTCTGCCGTGGACAGCGTGGTGTGCATGGGCGCGTCCATCGGTATGGCGCACGGCTTCAAATACGCGCGTCCCGACGCCAAAAACGTGGCCGTCATAGGCGACAGCACCTTTGTGCATAGCGGCGTAACGGGGCTTATCAATGCGGTATACAACCATAGCGGCATCACTTTGGTCATTTTGGACAACCGTACCACGGGTATGACGGGGCATCAGGATCACCCCGCCACGGGCAAAACTTGCATGGGCGACCCCGCGCCGCAACTCGACCTCGAAGCCTTGTGCTTGGCTTGCGGCGTAGCCAAGGTGGACGTGGTGGATCCCTACGATATGGCGGCCTGCGAGGCCGTACTGCGGGACGCATTGGCCGACAGCCGCGAGCGCGTGGTCATAGCCCGTCGCGCGTGTATTATGAAGGAGCGCGTCCTAGACGCCAAGCCCCTTTCGGTATCGGACTGCCGCGGGTGCGGTAAGTGCTTGGGTCTGGGCTGCCCCGCCATCGTCAAGTCGGAGGGCAAAGCCGTCATCGACCGGACGCAATGCGTGGGTTGCAAATTGTGCAAGGACGTGTGTCCTTTTGGCTGTATAGGAGAATAAGATGAATATTTTGATAGTAGGTGTGGGCGGACAGGGCACTTTGCTCGCCGCCAAAGTGCTGGGCGAATACGCCACCTTACGTGGCGACGAAGTCAAGTTGAGCGAGGTGCATGGCATGTCGCAACGCGGCGGCAGCGTGGTGACGCACGTTCGCTATGGCAAACAGATACATACCCCCGTCATATGGGAGGGCGGCGCCGACGTCGTGCTGGCGTTCGAGCCGCTGGAGGCGTTGCGCTATGCGCACTTTCTCGCCGAGGGTGGGCGCGTGTTGACCAACCAAACGCCTTTGCCCCCCATGTCGGTGGCCACGGGCTTGGCCGAATATCCCGACGTGGACGCACAGCTCGACGCCGTCAAGGTGCCCGCCACCGATTTGGCCCTTGCGGCAGGCAGCATCAAATGCGTCAATATGGTGATGTTGGGCGCGCTGACTCGCCTGTTGGATTTGGACTACGACACCATGCGGCAGGCGGTGCAAAACTCGGTCAAAAAAGCATTGGACATGAATATGGAAGCCGTTAGACTCGGCTATGAGGCATTGAAATAGTATGAAACACATTGACATAGTAGATATTTTGGCAAAACAATACAACGGACAAGAGGTCGTGGTCTGCGGCTGGGTAAGAAGTGGCAGAGACAGCAAGAATATGGCCTTTTTGAGCCTGAACGACGGCACCACGTTGGAGCATTTGCAGGTGGTGTTGGACAAGGCCGCTTTCGGCGACGTATCCGCCTATTTGCGTCTGGGCACTTCGGTCAAGGTGCGTGGCACGGTGGTAGACGCCGTGGCCAACCAAGGCGGCGTGGAAATCAACGCCACCGAAGTGGTGGTGTTGGGCGAATGCCCCCTCGACTATCCTTTGCAAAAGAAACGCCACACCATGGAGTATTTGCGCACCATTCCCCAACTGCGCTTGCGCACCAACACTTTCAACGCCGTGTTTCGCGTGCGCTCGGTATTGGCAGGCTCCCTGCACGCCTTTTTCCAATCGCGTCATTTCACCTATATCCATACCCCGCTCATTACGGGTAGCGACGCCGAGGGCGCGGGCGAAGTGTTCCGCGTGACCACGCATCCCTTTGCCACCCCCTACCAAACCGAAGAAGAATATTATGCCAACGATTTCTTCGGCAAAAAGGCGGGTCTGTCCGTGTCGGGTCAGTTGGAGGGCGAGGTTGCCGCTATGGCGATGGGCAAGATCTACACTTTCGGCCCCTCTTTCCGCGCCGAAAAGAGCAATACGCCCCGCCACTTGGCCGAGTTTTGGCACCTCGAGCCCGAGGTCGCTTTTGCCGAATTGCCCGACGTCATCGAGTTGGCGGAGAGCATGATCAAATACGTCATCGCCGACCTTATGGCCAAGTGCCCCGCCGAGCTGGCTTTCTTTGAGCAACACTTTGAAAAGGGACTTTTGGACAAATTGCACAACATCGTGGATAACGAGTTTGCCGTGTTGGATTATACCGACGCCATCGCCTTGTTGAACAAGGCCGCCGAGTCGGGCGTCAATTTCCAATATCCGCACGACTGGGGCTGCGACTTGCAGACGGAGCACGAGCGCTACATCACCGAGGCGGTGTACAACAAGCCCGTGTTTGTCATCAACTATCCCAAAGCCATCAAGTCTTTCTACATGAAGCAGAATGCCGACGGCAAAACGGTGGCCGCCACCGACCTGTTGGTGCCGGGTGTTGGCGAGATCATCGGCGGCAGCGAGCGTGAGGCCGATCTCGACAAATTGTTGGCCGCTATGACCGAGCGCAATATGAAGATGGACGCCTACGAGGATTATATCTCGCTGCGTCGCTTCGGTTCGTGCCCCCACGGCGGCTTTGGATTGGGCTTCGACCGCTTGGTGATGTATGTTACGGGTATGTCCAACATTCGCGACGTCCTCTTGTACCCCCGCACCGTGGGCAATTTGAGGTAACGTTTCTTTGTAAATAAGGCGCGCCGCAAAACGATACGGCGCGCCTTATTTTATGCGTTACAGTATTAATTTGAAAAACACTTCGTTATAAGATCGGTGCTTTGTCCGTTATTTATAAAATGTCGGCATTTTTTCGTAGCATCCTAATCGGAATGTCTAAAAGATATCCGATTCTTTGCAAGCGGCGTTGCATTCCAACGCCGTTTTTTGTGCAATCGAGCAATAAACCGCCTCTATTTTGTTGCTTTTTTCGGGGGTTGCGTTTATAGTATTTATGTATAAATAAGTATAGATAGGGTATGTGCAAAGGCCCGATGGGCAAGATACCTACAAAGGAATGTATATGATACGCAACGATTTGAGAAACATAGCAATCATCGCCCACGTCGACCACGGCAAGACTACGTTGGTGGACGAAATGCTCAAGCAGGGCGGCATCTTCCGCGCCAACCAGCAGGTGGCCGATCGCGTGATGGATAGCAACGACTTGGAGCGCGAGCGCGGCATCACCATCTTGGCCAAAAATACGGCCGCCTACTACAAAGACGTCAAAATCAACATCATCGACACGCCGGGACACGCCGATTTTTCGGGTGAGGTAGAGCGCGTGCTCAAGATGGTGGACGGCGTGCTTTTGTTGGTGGACGCGGTGGAAGGGCCTATGCCCCAAACGCGCTTTGTGTTGCAAAAGGCGTTGGAACTCAATCACAAAATCATCATCTGCGTCAACAAAGTGGATCGCCCCGACGCCGAACCCGAGCGCGTGGTAGACGAGATCTTGAATCTGCTCATCGACCTCAACGCCACCGACGAGCAATTCGAGAGCCCCGTGGTCTATTGTTCGGGCCGTATGGGCACATCGTCTATGACGGTGGAGCAAAAGCCCGACCTTACCGACCTATTCGAGACCATCGTCAACTATATCAACCCGCCCGAGGGAGACGAAACGGGCAAAATGCAGGTGTTGGTCAGTAGCATCGACTACAACGACTACGTGGGGCGCATAGGCATCGGCCGCGTGGAGCGCGGCGTGGTGCGCACGGGAGATCCGTGCGTGGTGTGCGACTATCACAACGCCGTATCGCCCTATCGTAGCAAGATCGTTACCTTGATGCAAATAGACGGTTTGCGCCGTGTGCCTGTCAACGAGGCCATGGTGGGCGATATCGTCTGTTTTTCGGGCATTGCCGACATCACCATAGGCAATACCGTCTGCGCTACCGATTGCGTGGAGCCCGTGCCCTTCGTCAAGATAGGCGAGCCCACCATGGAGATGCGCTTTATGGTCAACGACAGCCCCTTTGCGGGCAAAGACGGCAAATATGTTACCAGCCGCCACCTGCGGGATAGACTCTACCGCGAGTTGCTCAAGGACGTGTCGCTGCGCGTAGAGGACGGCGAAACCACCGAGGTGTTTATCGTCAAGGGCAGGGGCGAAATGCACCTGTCGGTACTCATCGAAACCATGCGCCGCGAGGGGTATGAGTTTGCGGTATCTATGCCCAAGGTGCTGTATCAATACGACGACAAAGGGCAAAAATTGGAGCCTATCGAGCAACTCATCGTGGACGTGCCCAGCGAATCGGTGGGCGCCGTGATGGAAAAAATCGGCTCTCGCAAGGGCGAACTCATCAATATGAGCCCCCTCAATTCGCGTATTCGTGCCGAATTCAAGGTGCCTTCGCGCGGTCTTATCGGCTACAAAAACGAGTTTTTGACCGATACCAAGGGCGAGGGCGTCATGAATACCTTGTTCTATGGCTACGAGCCCTACAAGGGCGAGATCGTGCGCCGCAACGTGGGCAGCCTGATTGCCTACGAAACGGGCGAATGCTCGACGTACGGCCTCTTCAACGCCCAAGAGCGCGGCCCTCTGTTTGTGGAGCCCAACGTGCCCGTGTACGAGGGTATGATCGTGGGCTATACCACGCGCAACGAGGACATCGTGGTCAACGTTTGCAAAAAGAAACACGTTACCAATATGCGTTCGGCCGCCTCGGACGAAGCCTTGCGCTTGGTGTCGCCTCGCCACCTCTCGCTGGAGGAGATGCTGGAGTTTTTGTCGGAGGACGAGATCTTGGAAGTAACGCCCAAAAACCTGCGTATGCGCAAGATCACCATGAACAACAGTATGCGAATGAAAGAGATTTTTCGCAACAAGTAAGGAGGAATGTATGAAAGAAGTACGCACACGTTTTGCACCCAGCCCCACCGGTTTTATGCACGTCGGCAACCTGCGCACGGGGCTGTACGCCTATCTCTTTGCCAAGAAGATGGGCGGCACCTTTATTTTGCGTATCGAAGATACCGACCAAGGCCGCTATGTCGAGGGCGCTACCGACGCCATCTTCCGCACCCTCAAAACGGCGGGTATCGATTACGACGAGGGGCCCGGCAAAGAAAAGGACGGCGTCATCTACGTGCAAAGCCAGCGCAAGCACCTCTACAAAAAATACGCCTTGGACTTGGTGGCCAAGGGCGGCGCATACTACTGTTTTTGCCAAAAACGCAACGTTACCGACGGCGGCGTGGGCAAATACGACAAGCACTGCGCGCACCTTTCGGCCGAGGAAGTACAGGCCAAGCTCGATAGAGGCGAGCCCTACGTCATTCGTATGCGCGTGCCCGAGACGGACGGTGTGTCCGAGTATGACGATCTGGTGTACGGCCACATCGCCGTGGCCTACAAGGATATGGACGATATGATCTTGCTCAAGAGCGACGGTATGCCCACCTACAACTTTGCCAACGTCATCGACGACCACACCATGGGCATCACGCACATCTTGCGCGGCAACGAATATCTGTCCAGCACGCCCCAATACAACTTGTTGTACGACGCTTTCGGCTGGCAGCGCCCCCAATACATTCACCTTGCCCCCATTATGCGCGACCACGAGCACAAACTCAGCAAGCGCAACGGCGACGCCAACTTCGAGGATTTTGTGGCCAAAGGCTATTTGCCCCATGCCATCGTCAACTATATCGCTTTGCTGGGGTGGAGCCCCAAGGGCAACCAAGAAAAATTGTCTATGGCCGAGCTTATCGACCAATTCGACATAGCGGGCTTGTCCCAAAGCCCTTCCATTTTCGACGCGGCCAAGATGCGTTGGCTCAACGCCGAATATCTGCGCGAGTTGAGCGACGAGGCGTTTGCCGAGGCGGCTTTGCCGTTTTTGGCCAAGAGCAAGGCCTATGGCAAATACGACCAACAAACGCTGCTGCGCTTGGTCAAGCCACGTGTAGAAACGTTGGGCGATATTCCCGATCTCATCGACTTTTTGGAGGAATACGACGATTTTGACTTGGCGCTTTTCGACCATCAAAAGAACAAAACCGACGCTGCCGTTGCCAAAACGGTGCTGGCGGCGGCAGTGCCCGCGCTACAAACGTGCCAATGGGATAACGACAGCATTTTCAACGCTTTGGTAGAGGTTACCAATGCGTTGGGCGTCAAAAAAGCGGCCACCATGTGGGTGGTGCGCATTGCCGCCACCGGCCGCGCCGTTACACCCGGCGGCGCCAGCGAAATGGCCGTGCTGTTGGGCAGAGAGGAAACGTTGCGCCGCTTGCAAAAGACCTTGGCGCGCTTGGAGGCATAATATGAAAGCCATCGTCGTGGTGGATAGTCGGTGGGGCATAGGCGCCAAGAACGACTTGCTCTTTCACCTCAAAGCCGATATGCGGCACTTCAAGGAGTTGACCGACGGCAAGACGGTGTTGATGGGTTACAATACCTTGTTGTCTTTCCCCGAGGGCAAACCTCTCAAAAATCGCAAAAATATCGTGCTTGCGCCCGAGGGTGTGGAGCGCGAGGATTGCATCGTAGTGCATACGCTCGAGGCCTTGTCGCAGTTGGTGGCCTCGCCATCCAACGAGGAGCTGTTTGTTATTGGCGGCGCCATGTTCTACCACACCATGTTGCCCTATTGCGAAACGGTGTACGTTACCAAAGTGGCCGCCGACGGCGGTGCGACCGTGTTTTTTGACAACTTGGACGCTATGCCCCAGTGGCGCTTGGCCGAGGAGAGCAGTCCCATCGATGACAACGGGCAAACCATTCGTTTTTGCACCTACGTCAATTCGTCGCCGCTGCCTTTCGTATTGGCGTAATACTTTCGATTATACAAAAAACCTTGCCTCGGTGAAGTGAACCCCATTTGGGACACTCAACAAAAAAAACGCTTAACAGGAAGGGAT
>CAMPCZ010000025.1 GCA_946648015.1 uncultured Clostridia bacterium | reverse complement strand
CAAAGCGCGCCGAGCCGGACAAATGCCCAAGAGGCGTCCGCCGCGGCCGACGAAGCTAAGACAGAGCAACCGCTCGAAAGGGCGGAGTACGTTGTCGAAGAGCCCAAAACCTCCCCAAAGACGGCGGAAACTATGCCCGAAGACAGCGCCTCGCCGGACGAAACCGCCCAAGAGCCCCAACCTATCGCCATGCCGATCGCAGCAGACGAAGAGGACGGCACGCCCTACCGAGAGGAAGAGATCGGCGCATTGCGGCGCGTGGCGGGAGACTATACGTTTTTGCTGGGAAGAGAGATGAAAGGCGATCTGGTCGACAAAGGGCAATTGCTCATAGCGGCAGGCACTGTCATCACCCCCGATCACGTGGAATTGGCGCGCCGCCACGGCTTGCTATTGCCCCTGACACTACTCAGTCGTTAGTGTTCGGCGACGTTGGCCACGGTAAGGCCGTATACGTGCACCGCACCCGCCTTTTTGAGTGTGAGAGCCACCTCGGACATTGTGGCGCCCGTGGTCAACACGTCGTCTATCACCAGCACGCTTTTGCCGTGGACGCATTCTTTATCCGCGGCGAACGCGCCGTGCAAATTTTCCTGCCTATCTTTGAGGGATAGGCTGGTTTGCGTCTGGGTATTGCGCGTTTTGGATAAAGCCTCGGGTTTATATTCCAACAACAAGCGAGCGGACAAGTCTTGCGCAAGCAAATGCGCTTGGTTGTAGCCGCGCGTGCGGTAGCGGTCGCGGTGCAAGGGCACCGCCACCACCAGATCCACCGCTATGGGGTCGGATAGGTACAGATCGGACAAATAGGCCGCAAGATAGGGCGCCAAATAGCGGGCGTTGCCATATTTGAGGCGATAAATGGCGCGGCGAGGCGCACCTTGATAGGCAAATACCGAACGCACGCGGTCGAAGTGGCGCTCGCGGTGGCGGCATATAGCGCAGTAGCCCGACGTCCGTTGTTCGTCATCGGCGGCAGGCAAAAACAACACTTCGCCATCTTCCACATGAGATAGGGGTCGTTCCGCTCCCTCGGGCAAAAAGGGTTTGCCACATTTGAGGCAATAGGCGTCGCCCACAAAGGGTAACGCGGCCGTACAGGAGGGACAAGTGCCGACGCGATTGGGCGAATAGAGTTCGGCATCACAAAAAATGCAACTGTATCGGTCGGGTGCAAGCTCCGCAAGGGTCGCTTGCCAAAAGCGTTTGAGCGTATCTTTTACGTTGCTCACGCCTTATCCTCGAGGTGCAAAGCGCGCATCATCTTTTTGGCAGAGAAAATGTTGTATTGACTGGCAAGGAAGGTGAACAGCGTAAAGAACAGCATACTAAAGCCCACCGTAACGCCTATATAAAGCCAAGCCTCCTTGGTCATTTGGTCGATGGGCATCATCGAGAACAGGTTCCATTCCTTAAACCGCAAGGGCAAATTGCCTATGTTGAAACTGCCCGAACACGACAGCCAGCCCAAAGCGAACAGCAACCACATACCCACGTATAGCACGAAATGCTTCCAATCGAAAGGACGGCACACGTTGAACAACACGAAGAACCCGTTGGTGGCCAACAGTAGCACCGACACGGTGGACACCTGCTCCTCGGATATGGCAAAGCGCGCGGGCATCACCTTGAGCAACAGCTGCAAAAAGGCAAAGGCCAGCACGATGGTAACTGCGCCGGGCGCCGACTTGGTGATAGCGTTTTGCAAAAAGTGGCCGCGCACACGCTCGCGGTTGGGCTCCAGTGCCAAGATAAAGCTGGGAACGCCTATGGTAGCAAGACCGACCAGCGTGATGTTGGTGGGCTCGAAAGGATAGTCGCCCACGATCATAAACAAGATGGTGAGCAACGCCATATACATGGTTTTGACCAAATAGAGTGCGGCGGAACGCTGCAAATTGTTGATAGAACGCCTGCCTTCCGCCACGATGCGGGGCATAGAGGCAAAGTTGCTATCCAGCAACACCAACTGCGCCACGTTGCGCGCGGCGTCGCTGCCCGAGGCCATGGCAATGGAACAATCGGCCTCTTTGAGGGCCAACACGTCGTTGACGCCGTCGCCCGTCATTGCAACGGTGTGTCCGTCCGCCTTGAGCGCCTTGACCAATTTGAGTTTTTGCTCGGGGGTAACGCGGCCGAATACCTTGTATTGGCGCGATGCGGCCACCAAGTCCTCGTCCGTTTGCACCGTGGTCATATCCACGTAGGCACAATCGGCCAGTCCCGCCTCGTGGGCAATGGCCGACACCGTCACGGGATTGTCGCCCGAAATAACGCGGATATCCACGTCCTGCTCGGCAAAGAAACGCAAGGTAGCGGGTGCCTCGGCGCGGATCTTGTCGCTGATGAGTATATAGGCCAACAGACGCATATCGGCAGGAAGTTGAGGTTGTTGCATAGGCGCGCTACTCGCCGCCAACACCAATACGCGGTAGCCGTCGGCGGCAAAATGTTGCAACAGCGACTGCATTTCCTCGTCGCGTTCGGCAAACACGAACTCGGCCGCGCCCATCACGTAGCTGGCGTCGGCAAAAGAAATGCCGCTCCACTTGCGATCGCTGGAGAAAGGCACGATATAGTCGGGCACGCGCACGTTTTCGCGCTTCATGCCACTGCAAAAATCCTTGACGGCATTGTAGGTGGGGTTGGAATCGGGCAAAGTATCGACCATCGTCATCAGCACGCGCTCCACTATTTCGTGCGAATTGTCGGTGGCGGGCAATATCTTCTTTACCTGCATACTGCCCTCGGTAATGGTGCCCGTTTTGTCCAAGCAAAGCACGTCTACGCGGGCCAACGTTTCGATGCAATAGAGATCTTGCGACAGCGTTTTGTGGTGGCTGAGGCGTATGATACCGATGGCAAATACGGCCGATGATAGGGCCATAAGACCCTGCGGGATCATACCCGACATACTGCTGACCATACTGACGATGGACTGATCGAGGGGATTGTGTTGCAAAAGATATTGTTTGAGAAACAGCAGAACACCCAGCGGCACCACCACGATGGACATCAATTTGATGACGGTGCGCAACGCGCGCAAAATTTCACTATTGGTGCTTTTTATATATTTGGCGCCCGCCGATATTTTGGAAACGTAGTTTTCCATACCGATATGGATAACGCGAGCCTGCACTTTGCCGCTGACCAAAAAGCTGCCGCTGAGCAATGTGTCGCCCGGTCGCTTTTGCACGGGGTCGCTTTCGCCCGTGATCAGGCTCTCGTTCACCTCGCAGGTGCCCTCTAACACCACGCTGTCGGCACACACTTGGTTGCCCGACGACAACAGCATCAGGTCGTCCATCACCACGTCGCTAAGGGCGATCTCGCACGGCTCGTCGTCGCGCAAAACAGTCACTTTGGGCGCGGCAAGCAGGGACAACTTGTCTATCGTCTTTTTGGCACGTATCTCCTGCACGATGCCAATGATCCAGTTGATGACGGCAGGGCCGATGAACGCCACGTTTTTGGGCGAATGACCCAGCACGCACACCAAGATGGCAAGCGTAATGTTGAGCGCATTGAATAGAGTAAACGTATTGGTGCGAAAGATCTGCCAATAACTCTTGGTGCGCACCTCGGTTTTGCCGTTGACCAAACCGGCGGCGACGCGCTCCGCTACCTGCCGTGAAGTCAGGCTCCCCTCGGTTTCGTTCAAAGAATACGGCTCGATGGCTATCTCGGTTTTAGTCATTCTTTCCTCTCATTTTGTTGCGCACGCGCACCAGCGCGTTACCAACGGATTTTACGTTTACGGGCCTTTGCGGTTTGGACAACGCAAAGGCAATTTCGGCATAGGTGTAGCCGTCTATACGCATACGCCACACGGCGTACTCAAAGCGAGACAGGCATTGTTTGGCACGTCGATTGGTAAGGGCAAAAGCCTCCTCTGCCAGCAGCCGCTCCTCGGGCGAAGGATCCAACGAGGGGGCGTCCGCGTCCAACGCGTCCATATGCGCTTGCCGACGACTGCAACGCGACATACGATGCCGCACGCATACGTAGGCGTAGGCCGCAAAACGCGTGCCGCGAGCGGGGTCGTAATGCATAGCGGCGTCCACCAATGCGTTGCGTCCTTCGTCGCGGTAGCGCTCGGCATCGTTGGGGGCAAAGGATTGGGCCATTTTGCCCACCATAGGCTCGTAGCGACGCAGCAATTCGTCTATACAGCGTGCGTCTACGCGGACCAACCGCAACAGTTCGCTCTCCGATAGCGTCTGATAGTTCACTTACGTTGGCGGCGCACTTCGTAGAGCGCAATGCCCGTGGCCACCGAGGCGTTGAGCGAAGCGACTTGGCCGTACATAGGTATGCTGACGGCGCCGTCGCACAACTTGCGCGTCAACACTTTGACGCCGTTGCCCTCGTTGCCCACCACCAAAGCCAAATCTCCGTCGAGACGTGCCTCGCCCATAGGCGTGCCGTCCATATCCAGCGCCAACACGTTGACGAATTCGTCCTTGAGTGCGCG
Organism: uncultured Clostridia bacterium; assembly: GCA_946648015.1. Lineage (GTDB taxonomy): Bacteria > Bacillota > Clostridia > Christensenellales > CAG-1252 > RUG14300. Next base: position 14,141 of record CAMPCZ010000025.1, on the reverse strand, counting down.
TATAGCGTCGTTGACGTTGCCCACCTTGGCAATGCGCATATGTTGGGTGGCTCCGGCCGAGGTCTTAATGACGGTTTCGTTGACGGGGACTTGTCTGCGCTGGCCTATAACGATGCCGTCCGCGCCCATGCACTCGGCCACACGCACGATGCTGCCAAAGTTGTGGGGGTCCTCTATCTCGTCCAATATCAAGATCAAGCGGCTGTCGCCGCGTTTGGCCGCCAAAATATCCTCGAGCGTAGAATACACAAACTCGGTGGTATAGGCCATTATGCCTTGGTGGTGTTTGGTAACCGACTCGCGATCCAGCACCGCTTTGTCCACAAAGTTGACGCGGATACGCGCCGCTTTGGCGCGCTCTATCAACATGCCGACGCTACCGTCCGACACACCTTTGGCTACCAATATCTTGTCTATCGTCGTGCCGCTCTGCAATGCTTCGCGCACGGCGTTACGTCCTTCTATAATCATACTATTCCTCTTATTGCTCGAATTTGTGGGCGTAGGCCAACAACTCGCCCAATCTTTGGTTTTGCCCCGTCAGGTACAGGTAGCCCCACACGGCCTCCAATCCGCTGGCCTTGTGATAGTCGGCTATCGAGGCGTTTTTGGCCGTGGACTTGCTCTTGTGATTGCGCGCTTTGCGGTATACGTCGTCTTCTTCGGCATTGAACAACGAGCGCACGGCGTCCACCTCGGCGGCCTGCGCCGCGGCGCTGACCTTGCCGACGCAAAGGTGGTGCAATACGCCCGCCTTGCCGCCCTTGGTCGAGGCAAAAAACGTGCGCACGTACAGCGATTGCACGCCATCGCCCACATAGGCCAAGACAAGTGCGTCCAATGCGCGCGCTTGCTCTTTGGTGATAGGCTCGGATACGCACGGTATCGCTTTCATCGCAAAGTCTCCCATTATTTTGTTATTTATATTATATAACAAGTTTGGGTTAATATCAATAAATTGAAAATACTTTATCCGCACTCCGCTCATTTTTTCCTATGCGGCGTCGACGGTTTGCGGCATTTTTCGCCGCTTACGCTCTGTCATACAGCAATATTTGGCGGCATATAATTGGACAAGACGAGTTGTCCACCTTTATGCACCACGCTGTGGAAAACTGTGTGGATAAGTGGGTTACTGTACGTTTTGGGGGGTCAAAAACCCCGAAAACACGGTTTTTTTGTCGATTTAGGACGAAAAGGCCGTATGCAAAAATGCAAGAGAGGTCGTTATGTTTGCCGTATTTCACTTTTACAAAAAGCGCGTTGCCGCCGCCATTATGGTCCTAGTACTCGCCGCAGGCGCCATCATTCTTTTCAATTTGCCACAGAGCAATGCCGCGGCTACACCCATCACCATTGCCATAGACCCCGGCCACGGCGGCTACGACGGCGGGGTGTCGGGGTTGCAAACGGGAGCCAAAGAGAGCGATATCAATCTTTCTATCGCCTTATATGCACGCGCCTATTTGCAAAACGTCGGGTACAAAGTGGTGCTCACGCGCGATCGCGACCGCGCCCCCGTAGAAGCCGGCTCCGTCAAGCGCCGCGATATGGATATGAGATCGGCCGTCATCAACGGTGCGGCGGCAGACCTCGCCGTATCCATACACTGCAACTTCTACCCATCCCGATATCGCCGCGGCATACAAGTCTTCTACAACAAAGACGCCGATATGCCCCTTGCGGCTACGATGCAATCTCATCTCAACGATGCGCTCAATCAAAGCCACATAGGCCGTGGTTTTTCGCCTTTGTGGGGCGACTATTACCTGTTGGCGCAAGTCCCCTGCCCCGCGGTCATCGTCGAATGCGGTTTTTTGTCCAATGCCGAGGACGAAGCCTTGCTCACAGACGAAAACTACCGCATGACCTTGGCCTATGAGATTTGCCGCGCCATCGAAAAAACGGTGGCCGCCACGGCATAACGGCTCGGTGCAAGCAAACACGCAAACACTGCAAAACAAGGGTGAAACGCCTGTTTCACCCTTGCTTTCCACCCAAAACTATTCCGCCAACTCTTTGATAAAGCGGACCAACGCTGTGTAACGCCGCTCGGTGCGCTTGTTGCGCACCATATATTGAAACGTCTTTTTGTTGCCGACCAGCACCACCATTTCTTTGGCGCGCGTTACGGCCGTATAGAGCAAATTTTTGTTGAGCACCATTGGGTTATACTGAGACGCCACCACCAGCACCACGCGAAACTCGCTGCCCTGCGACTTGTGCACGCTGACGGCGTAGGCCAGCGAAAGGTCTACCAATTCGTCGGCGCCATAGTCGGCCACTCGGTCGTCCTCGAAATGCACGCGCACAGTCATGCTGCCGCGGTCGACGCGCTCGATGATGCCCACGTCGCCGTTGAAGACGCCCGTACCCGAAGTGACCACGCCCTCGTCCTCGCGCGTCCACTCCACGTCGTAGTTATTGCTCATCTGTATAACTCGATCGCCTTCGCGTAGCAGCGCAGTGCCCACCGTCAGTTCCTTTTTGTAGGGAGCGGGCGGGTTGACAGCGGCCTGCAACACCTCGTTGAGGTGATTGACGCCGACGTCACCCTTTTTGAGGGGTGCCAGCACCTGTATTTCGGCGGGCGTAACGTCCAAATACGTGCCTATGCGCTTGGTGCAAAACTGCACCACGTCTTCCAACATTTTGGCCTCGTCATCGGTGTAGTCAAAGAAGAAGTCGCGGCTGGTGCGATCGGGCTCGGGCAAGGTGCCCTTGTTGATGAGATGCGCGTTGGTGATGATAAAACTGCCCTCTTGCTGGCGGTAGATGTGGTCGAGCATCACAACGGGCATAACGCCGCTTTCGATGACGTCGGCCAACACGGCACCCGCGCCCACCGAAGGCAACTGGTCTTTGTCGCCCACCAAAATAAGACGCGCACCGCGCCTTGTGGCACGCAGCAAAGCATAGAAGATGCTCTCGTCCGCCATAGATATCTCGTCCACCACGATAACGTCGGCGGGCAAGGGATTGTCCTCGTTGTAGGCATAGGACACGTTGAGCGCTTTGGGCGTAAGTTCCAGCAAACGGTGTATGGTCTTGGCCACGCGCTCGGTCGCCTCGCTCATGCGCTTGGCCGCACGCCCCGTTGGCGCAGTGAGTACGTAGCTGCTTTCGGCGTGCTCCAACAGGTGAATAATACACTTGATAATGGTAGTCTTGCCCGTACCGGGACCGCCCGTGATGACCACACCGCCGTTGTTCATTGCCGCACTCACGGCCTCGCGCTGTTTGGGGTGCAACTTGATGTGGTACAGTTTTTCAAAAAAATCTATCTCGCGCTCGTAGTCGAAATGATACTGCGCCGCCTCTTGCATCAGTTGGATCAGGCGCTTGGCAATGGCTTGTTCGCGATGAAAATGCTTGGCCAACATAATGCCCGTGCCGCCGTCCGCCTCGTTGATGCGCTTGACGTCGCCCACTATCTCCATACTTTCCAACGTGTCCATCACCAGGTTGGCCTGCTCTTCCTCGAATTCCAACAATTTGAGCGTCATAGCCACCACCTGCCCATAGGGCAAATAGGTATTGCCCAAGCGATTGGCGCCGTCGTCCAGCGTATGGCGCAATCCCGCTCGAACGCGGTTGACGTCGTCTTTGGCAATGCCCATACTCAAGGCGATGGTGTCTGCGGTGCGAAAACCGACGCCGTCTATATCCTCCACCAACTTGTATGGATTGGTCTTGATGACGCTCTCGGTCAGATCCTCATAGAACTTGTAGATCTTGATGGCAAGATTGAGCGAAACGTGGTATTGCGTAAGAAACATAATGGAGCGCTGCATTTGCCGCAGTTCCACGTATCGGTCGGCCAATGCGTCGGCTTTACGCCGCGATATGCCGCGCACCTCGGTAAGGCGCGAGGGATTGAACTCGATGATATCGAAGGTATCCAAGCCGAAGTGGCGCACAATGGCCCGCGCCGTTACTTCGCCTATGCCGGGGAATAGGCCGCCCGACAAATAGCGCACCATATTTTCGGGGCTTTTGGGGGGCGCCACAATTACCTGCGACACCACAAATTGGTCGCCATAGCGGGCATTCTTTTTGTATTCGCCCTCCAATGCAACCTCCTCGCCCTCGGTTATAGGTGGAAAAATGCCCACAGCCGTTATCATCATGCCGTGGGCATCTACTGCCGCAACCGTATAGCCGTTTTCGGCATTGCGGAATATCAAGCCTTCGATAGTTCCCCTTATTTCCAACGCAAAAGCTCCTTTTTGAGTTCGTCCACTCTGTCCGTCTGCTCCCAAGGAAGAGAGGGCTTGCCGAAGTGGCCGTAGTTGGTGGTGGCGCGATAGATGGGTCTATTGAGCCCCAATCCTTCGATGATAGCCGCCGGACGGAAGTCGAACACGGCCTGCACCACTTGTTCCAATACGTCATCGGATACCACGCCCGTGCCAAACGTGGACACGCGTATGCTCAAAGGATGCGCACGCCCAATGGCATAGCTCACCTCCAGCTGGCAACGCTCGGCGAGACCTGCCGCCACTACGTTTTTACACACGTAGCGCGCATAGTAGGCCGCGCTGCGATCCACCTTGCTGGGGTCTTTGCCCGAAAAGGCACCCCCGCCGTGAGGACAATAGCCGCCGTAGGTATCCACAATGATCTTGCGGCCGGTCAGTCCACTGTCGCCATCGGGGCCGCCAATGACAAAGCGACCGGTAGGATTGACGTATATCTTGGTGCCCTCATACAACATATCGGCCGGAATGGCCTTTTGTATCACTTCGCGTATGACGTCCGCACGGATCTGCGCCTGCGACACGTCGGCGTCGTGTTGGGTAGACACCACCACGGTGTGTACGCGGACGGGTTTGAGACCGTCGTACTCCACCGTCACCTGCGCCTTGCCGTCGGGGCGAAGATAGGGCAATATGCCCGACTTACGCACCTCGGTAAGCCGTGCTGTCAACGCGTGTGCCAAGGTGATGGGCAAAGGCATCAGGCAGTCGGTTTCGTTGCAAGCAAAGCCGTACATCATACCTTGGTCGCCCGCGCCCTGACGGTCATAATCGGTGCCGCCGGCGATGGCCTCCTCCGAGACGTCCACGCCTTGGGCGATATCCGTTGACTGGCTATGCAACCGATTGATAAATTGCAACGTATGGCTATCAAAGCCCATATCGGGGCGATCGTAGCCAATGCCCGCGACGGTATCGCGGACGATTTGTTCGATAAAAGCGGGGTCTATGGCGGCGGAACGTATCTCACCCATCACCAACACCATATCGGTGGTGGCGCACGTTTCGCACGCGCAGTGCGCAGCCGAATCAAGGGTCAGCACGGCATCCAACACGGCATCCGATATGCTATCGCATACCTTGTCGGGATGACCTTCGGTTACGCTCTCGCTAGTGAAGAGCCTATATTTCATTTGTTTCTCCTTTGGCCCCGCTTTGCCGAAAGCGGGGCCCATTGCTCGTATTTTAGTCTTCTTCGCCGATATCGGGAATGTCTACCTCGGTCTCCTGTATGGTGCTGACCGGCATAACGGTAATGTCGTTATATTGACGCAGACCGGTACCTGCGGGAATGAGTTTGCCCAAGATGATATTTTCTTTCAGACCAATGAGGGGGTCTACCTTGCCTTTGATGGCTGCGTCTGTCAACACGCGCGTGGTCTCTTGGAAAGAGGCTGCGGCCAAGAAAGACTCGGCGGCAAGGCTCGCCTTGGTGATGCCGAGCAAGCAACGCTTGCCGGTGGCGGGCATACCCTCGTTGTCCATCACTTCGTTGTTGATACGCTCAAACTCGGCCACATCGACCAATTCGCCGGGCAATAGATGACTGTCGCCCGACTTTTCGATGCGCACTTTGCGCAACATTTGGCGAATGATGATCTCGATGTGCTTGTCGTTGATGGCAACGCCGCTGGCTTGATAGGCCTTTTTGACTTCCCAAGTCAAATATTCTTGCACGCCTTTTGCGTTTTTGGTACGCAACAAGTCTTGCAAATTGATGGCGCCCGAGGTAAGTTGGCTACCCGGCTCGACCTTGTCGCCCGTCTTGACCAATACTTTGGCGTTGTAGGCGGGGTTGTAGGTCTTGGCGTCGGCACCGTTTTGCGGATCGACCGTGATGGTCTTGCGCTTGTCTTGCTCGATGACGGTTACAACGCCGGCGATGTCCGAGATGATGGCCTGCGCTTTGGGAGGACGGCACTCGAACAACTCCTCGACGCGGGGCAAACCGGCGGTAATATCGTCTGCGCCGGCGACGCCGCCCGTGTGGAATGTACGCATCGTCAACTGCGTGCCCGGCTCACCGATGGATTGCGCGGCGATGACGCCAACGGCCTCACCGATTTTGACCAACTGCCCGTTGGACATATCGGAACCGTAGCACTTGGCGCAGATGCCGTAGGGACGGCGGCACGCCAATACCGAACGAATGGCCACTTTTTTGATGCCGGCGGCCTCTATCGCTTTGGCTTGCTCCTCGGTGATCATACTGTCCGCCGGGGCCAATTCTTCGCCCGTGGAGGGGTCTACGATGGCGTCGATCGAATAGCGGCCGACCAAGCGCTCGGACAGCTGCTCGATAACTTTGTCGCCGTTGAGGACGGCTTCGACTTCGGTGCCTTTGCGATCGCCGCAATCTTCTTCGCGAATGATGATGGGCTGCGCGATCTCGACCAAACGACGAGTCAAATAGCCCGACTCGGCCGTTTTCAAAGCCGTATCGGCCAAACCTTTACGACCACCGTGGCTACTGATGAAGTATTCCAACGCGTCCAAGCCTTCGCGGAAATTGCTCTTGACGGGCAGCTCGATGACTTTACCGGTAGGATCCACCATCAAACCACGCATACCCGACAGCTGACGGATCTGTTGCTCGTTACCACGAGCACCCGAGTGCTGCATCATACGAATGGGGTTGAAGGTGCCCAAGCAGTTTTTGAGTTCGGCCGTTACCTTGTCGGTAGCGTCATTCCATATCTCAACCACTTTGCGCGCGCGCTCTTCGTCGGTGATAAAGCCGCGGTTGAACAAAGTCTGCACTTTGCTCACCTCTTTGTCGGCGGCGGCAATGATCGCTGCCTTGTTCTCGGGGATACGCATATCGAACACGCAGGTAGTCAAGCCCGACAAGGTGCTGTACTTGTAGCCCAACGCTTTGATTTTGTCCAAGGTGGCGGCTGTGATGGTATTGCCTTTGGCACGATAGCACTTGTCAACGATATCCTTGAGCGTGCTCTTGGTCACCAAGAAGTCTACCTCGAGATCCAACTGTTGCATCGGCGTCTCACGGGGGACGAAACCGATATCTTGCGGAATGGCCTCGTTGAAGATCAAACGACCTACGGTCGCTTTGATAAACTTGCTGTAGACCTTACCGTCGATTTCCTTTTCGACCTTGACCTTGATGGGGTTTTGCAAACCGATGTTCTTGGTTTGATAGGCCATCTTGGCTTCGTCTACCGACATAAACACGCGCTCGGTGCGACGGCGATAGTCGATCTCGCTCTCGTTCTCACCTTTGGGGTCATAGGGACGCTCGATGGTGAGGTAGTAGCTGCCCAAAATCATATCCTGCGTGGGCACTACGATAGGCTTGCCGTCCGACAGTTTGAGAATGTTGTTGGTGGACAACATCAGGAAACGAGCCTCCGCCTGCGCCTCGATAGAAAGAGGAACGTGCACGGCCATTTGGTCGCCGTCGAAGTCGGCGTTGAAGGCGGTACAGGCCAAGGGGTGCAACTTGAGCGCGCGGCCCTCTACCAACACGGGCTCGAAGGCTTGGATACCCAAGCGGTGCAAGGTAGGCGCACGGTTGAGAAGCACGGGGTGGTCTTTGATGACGTCGTCCAAAACGTCCCACACCTCACTTCTGACGCGCTCCACATAGCGCTTGGCGTTTTTGATACTGTTGCAGTAGTTGCGCGCGACCAATTCCTTCATAATGAAGGGCTTGAAAAGTTCCAACGCCATCTCTTTGGGCAGACCGCATTGGTACATCTTGAGTTCGGGACCGACAACGATAACCGAACGACCCGAGTAGTCCACACGCTTGCCCAACAAGTTTTGACGGAAGCGGCCTTGCTTACCGCTGAGCATAGCGGACAAGCTCTTGAGCTCGCGCGACTTGCCGCTGGTGGCTTTGGCTCGCTTGGTATTGTCGATCAGGTTGTCGACGGCCACTTGCAACATACGTTTTTCGTTGCGTATCATAGCGTCTACGCCGCCCGATTGCAAGAATTTCTTGAGACGGTCGTTGCGGCTGACGACAAAACGATAGAGGTCGTTGAGGTCGCTGGTGGCATATCTGCCGCCCTCGAGGGGGATCATAGGACGCAACTCGGGGGGCAATACGGGCAACGCTTCCAAAATCATCCATTCGGGCTTGCTGCCCGTGCTTTTGAAGGATTCCAAAATGTCCAAACGCTTGGCCATTTTGATGATTTTGGCACCCGTAGACGCTTTGTCTTTCTTGGAGGAATTCTGCTCTTTGTCAATCTCCTCGCGCAAGGTCTTGATCTCGGCGTCGAGGTCTAACTCCATCAAGAATATCTTGATGCTTTCGGCACCCATGCCCACCTTGAAGTTGTCGCGGCCGAACTCTTCGCATTTGGCGCGATACTCGTTGTCGTTGATGATTTGCTTGCGCACAAGGTCGGTGTTGCCGGGATCCAGCACAATGTAACTGGCATAGTACACCACGTGCTCTACGTCCTTGGGGGGCAGATCCAACACGGTGGCAATGCGCGAAGGCGCGCCCTTGAGATACCACAAGTGCGCCACAGGCGCCGCCAACTCGATATGCCCCATACGCTCGCGGCGTACCTTGCTGTCCTCGGTTTTGACGCCGCAACGCTCGCAAACGATGCCTCTGTTGCGCGTGCGTTTATACTTGCCGCAATAGCACTCGCCCGTCTTGACGGGGCCGAAGATCTTTTGGCAGAACAAGCCGTCCGGCTCGGGTTTTTGGGTGCGGTAGTTGATGGTTTCGGCGCGTTTTACCTCGCCGTGCGACCACTCGCGAATTTTTTCGGGAGAAGCCAAACCGATTTTGATACTATCATAATTCTTTACTTCGTACATATACCGTACCTCCTTACATCAAGCCGCCGTCGTCATCCGAGTCGGTGTCTATCATTCCCGCAAAGGGATCGGCGAACAAGTCGGCCGAAGTGCCGAACAAGTCGTCCTCCTCTACCTTGTCGACCGCACCCGAGAACATCTCGGCCAAGTCGATGTCGTTGGTGTTCTTGGGCTCCAGATCCTCGGCAGTGTAATCCGCGATGGTGTCGGGAATCTCCTGCGCGCCTGCGCCGATGGGACGAATATCCAAGCACAACGAGCGCATTTCGCGCACCAACACGCGGAAACTCTCGGGAATGCCGGGTTCGGCGATATATTGGCCGCTGGTGATGGACGAATAAGCACGGGTTCTACCCTCGATATCGTCCGATTTGACGGTCAACATCTCTTGCAGCACGTTGGCCGCACCGTAGGCCTCGATGGCCCACACTTCCATTTCGCCCAAACGTTGGCCGCCGAATTTGGCTTTGCCGCCCAAGGGCTGTTGGGTAACCAAGGCATAGGAGCCGGTGCTACGGGCGTGGATTTTGTCGTCGACCAAGTGGATAAGTTTGAGCATATACATATAGCCGACGGTAATGCGATTTTCAAAGGGTTCGCCGGTGCGACCGTCGAAGAGTTGCATCTTGCCGTCCTCAGGCAAACCGTTTTCGACGAGCAACTCTTGAATCTCGCTCTCGGTGGCGCCGTCGAACACGGGGGTGGATATATGCCAACCGGCCGTCTTGCACACCAAGCCCAAGTGAACTTCGAGTACCTGACCTATGTTCATACGGCTGGGCACGCCCAAGGGATTCAACAAAATCTGCAGGCTGGTGCCGTTGGCCATAAAGGGCATATCGGCTTTGGGCAATACGCGCGACACGACGCCCTTGTTGCCGTGGCGTCCCGCCATCTTGTCGCCCACGCCGAGCTTACGCTTTTGCGCAATAAACACGCGCACCCACTTGGTGGAGCCGGTGTTCATATCGGCCTTGTTCTCTTTGGTGAACACTTGCACGTCGACTACGACGCCGTGCTCGCCGTGGGGTACCGTCAAGCTGACGTCCCTTACGTCGCGGCTCTTTTCGCCGAAGATCATACGCAACAAGCGCTCTTCGGCAGTGGGATCGGCCTCGCCCTTGGGGGCGACCTTACCTACCAATATATCGCCCGAGCGCACCTCTGCGCCCACGCGAATGATACCGTCGGCGTCGAGATCTTTGAGCATATCTTCGCCACGGTTGGGAATGTCGCGGGTGATCTCTTCGTTGCCGAGCTTGGTGTTGCGCGCCTCGGTATCGTAGATGCTGATGTGGATAGAGGTAAACACGTCGTCGCGCACCAACTCATCGCTGATAAGAATGGCGTCCTCGTAGTTGTAGCCTTCCCACGTCATAAAGCCGATGAGAATGTTGCGTCCCAAGGCCAACTCGCCGTGGTCGGTGGAGGGGCCGTCGGCCAAGACGTCGCCTACCTTCACGTGCTGCCCGACCGACACGATGGGACGTTGGTTGATGCAGGTCTCGTGGTTGCTGCGCTCGAACTTTTGCAATTCGTACTCTTTGGCAACGCCCGCGTTCTCTACCGTGATGCGGTTGGCGGATACGTGCGTTACGATACCGTCGGTCTCGGACAACACCATTACGCCGCTATCCGTGGCCACTTTGTACTCGATGCCGGTGCCGACCATAGGCGACTCGGGCTTGATGAGAGGCACGGCCTGACGTTGCATGTTGCTGCCCATCAACGCACGGTTGGCGTCGTCGTTCTCGAGGAAAGGTATCAAGCTGGCAGCCACAGACACCACCTGCTTGGGCGATACGTCCATATAGTCCACGCGGTTGGCAGGTACTTTGCGAATATCCTCGCGGTATCTCGCCGCCACCTCGGCATTGAGCAACCTGCCGTCCTCACCGATAGGCTCGGTGGCTTGGCAAATGATGTATTGATCCTCTACGTCGGCGGTCATGTACTCGATATCGTCGGTAACGATGCCCGTTGCTTTGTCTATGCGACGATAAGGAGTCTCGATAAAGCCGTACTCGTTGACGCGAGCATAGGTGGACAACGAGTTGACCAAGCCGATGTTTTGACCTTCGGGCGTCTCGACGGGGCACAAACGGCCGTAGTGCGTGTGGTTGACGTCGCGCACTTCCATACCGGCGCGTTCACGGTTCAAACCACCGGGGCCCAAGGCGGACAAACGACGCTTGTGCGTCAATTCGGCGATGGGGTTTTGTTGGTCCATAAACTGCGACAGTTGCGCCGTGTTGAAGAACTCTTTCACCTTGCTGGTAACGGGCTTGGTGTTGATGAATTTCTTGATTTCCGCGTCGTCGGCGGTGGTGGTATTCATCTTCTCCATAATTTGGCGTTCCATGTTTTGGAAACCTTTGCGCATTTCGAGTTGCAACAACTCGCCTACCGCACGAATACGACGGTTGGACAAATGGTCGATATTGTCCAAAGTGCCGATGCCGTGGCGCAAACCCAAATTGTAGTTGACGATAGCCACGATGTCCTCGATGCAAATTTGCTTGCGCACGAGAGCGGGAATGTTGGCCTTGACGGCCTCGATCTTCTCTTCCTCGGTGGTGCAATCTTTCCAGATTTCCACGAGGGTGGGATAGTGTACCCACTCCAACACGCCGATGGTCTTGGGGTCTACCGAAATAAACTTGGCCAAGTCGACGGTGGCGTTGCCGATAATTTTGACCTTGACGCCGTCGTCGCCCACCACGCTGGCTTCGTTGACGCCCAAGTTTTGAATGGCCCATGCGGTATCGTAATCGACGCTACTGCCCTTTTCGGCCAAAACTTCGCCGCTTTGGGGGTCGACGATATCCTCGGCCAACTCGCGGTCGGCAATACGCACCGCGAGCGAAAGTTTTTTATTGTATTTGTTGCGACCTACACGAGAAAGGTCGTAGCGTTTTTTATCGTAGAAAATGGCGGGAATGTTGGCGTTGACGCCCTCGGGAGTGATGACCTCGCCGCCACGAATGTTTTGGTACAACTCCTGCTTGGCGTGGAAGAAGTCGCGATCGGCCTCTTTGTCGTGCTCCATCGTCTTGAGGATCATTTCTTCCTCGCCGAAGACCTTGGTGATATCGTCGTCTTGCACCATGCCCAACGCACGCAACAAGAGCGAAGTGGTAATCTTTTTCTTGCGATCCACGTGCACCCACAACACGTTGCTGACGTCTTGCTCGAACTCGAGCCAGGCGCCGTTTTTGGGAATGACGGTGCATTTGTAACTGGCGTCGCCGTTTTTGTCCACCGCTTTTTCAAAGTATACGCCGGGCGAACGCACCAACTGGCTGACGACCACGCGCTCGGCACCGTTGATGATAAAGGAGCCGGTGTCCGTCATCAGGGGAATGTCGCCCAAGAATATCTCGTCCTCTTTGATAAGGTCGCCTTTTTCACGCAGGATAAGGCGCACTTTGACGCGCAGAGGGGCGCTATAGGTGGTGACGGCTTTGCATTTGCAGTCGCGCGCGCTCATTTTGGGCTCCTCAAAGTAGTAGTCGCCAAACTCCAATACAAAACGCTCTTGACCGCCGGTGGTGGCACGCTGCACGATGGGGCTGAACTCGTCCAAAATTTCGCGGATGCCTTCCTCTTTGAAGCGCTTGTACGAGTTCTTTTGCAACTCCATCAAATAGGGCAATTCCAACACTTGCTTCGTCTTGGAAAAGCTCAATCTTTCGGCTGTGCCGTATTTTACGATGTTTAATTTGTGAGACATATCTTCACTCCTCAAAAAAATTTTCTACGGTTGGCAATATACGCGCGTGCGAGCACGCGCAGATAAAGACAGCATACAATATATATCAAAAAAGTCAATTTCGTCAAACGAATGGACGAAAAAATAAAAACATTAAATTTCAATAATGTATAATAATATTTGAATAATTTTTATTTTGGCAAACAAAAACGCCCGTTTTGGGCGCATTTCGTCCTTTTGGAACACGAAGATACGCATTCGCTAGACAGCGACTACGCGCGTATACGCGTAATTAAGTTTGCGCGTCGCGCGTGCACGCGCGACTATTCTTTGGGACAAGCAGTGGGTGAAACGTGCATTTCTATGCCCTCGGCCAAGAGGGTTTGGCGCACGGTATCGGCGCAAGCGGCAACTTCCGAGGCAGACAAAGAGGGATCGAACAGGACGACGGCGTGCCCCACTTTGTTGCGGTAGCCGTAGTCGGCAACGGTAACGCTCTCTACGCGGCGTATGCCTGGCTCAGCGGCAAGAAGCGCCTCTACGCGTTGTCTGTCGGCCTCCACGTTGCCGCCGCCCAGCAACAATTTGACGTTATCTATCACCATCTTGCACCCCACAGCCATCACCACGACGGATACCGCTATGCCAAGCCAGGCATCCACGGCGTAGGACACGCTTTGGGAAATGGTGTAGGACAACAGCGATACGGTGGTGACGCCCACGTCCAGCGCGCTATCCAACAGCAAGGCGCGCAAGGCATAGGATCTGACGCGGCGATTGACCGCGAAGTATGCCGCCGTCATGGCCATCTTGACCGCCAGCGCCACCGCGATGATGACCATGCCCGACGTGCGGTAGTATACGGGCTCGGGCATAGCCAAGCGATTGAGCGAACGGAATAGGAATACCACACCCATCACCACGGCGACCGCCGCCACGACGAAGCCGGACAGGTACTCGCCTCGGCCGAAGCCGAAGGGGTGCGCAGCAGAGCGTGGGCATAGCAACAAGCAAAACGCCACCACCGTAACGATGCCGGTGGCCACGTCGAAAAAACTATTCATACTGTCGAGCATGATCACCAGCGAATTGCTGCTGAGTCCCACGTACATCTTGGCTATCGCCAACCCAAGTGAAGCCAACACGCACGCCGCCACGACGATGGTTGCTCGAATACTTCTATTTTTGTTTTCGTCCATACTACCATTGTATCACACTCCCCCGCCGAATTCAATGCGAAAATACAAATTGCACGATATACCGGCATTCCGCTCAACACGTATCGCCAACGGCAAAAGCGGTTGCCCTTGCACCTTCAAGGGCAACCGAGGAGCAAAGGCGCTCCGTCAGGCGGCGGGGTGACGCTTTGC
>CAMPCZ010000024.1 GCA_946648015.1 uncultured Clostridia bacterium | reverse complement strand
CTGGCCACGGCCAAGCCCATCATATCGAACAAAACGCCGACCAAAACCAATACGACGATCAGTACGACTGCCACGGCGATAGAGGCATCGGTAAGCGCGACCTCCGCGCCAAAAGCCACAACAAACCCCAAAACGAGCGAAATAAGTGTGGCTTTTACGGGCCACACGAATGCTTTTTCGCTCTTTTTATTATGTTGCCGTTTGGAAGTCGGCTTGGGGCAATCTATATCTTTCTCGTCCATAATACAAAAATAATAATACAATGGCAACGCCATCGGTAAACCTTGCACCTTAGGTTCGGTAGGATTTCCCGACCGGGGGACTCACCGTCGCCGAATGAGCAGTTTCCTTTTATCCCCGGCCCCCGTAGGCACCGAATCGCCACTTAGCGTACACTATAATCCCGACGGCTCAGCCTAGAAGCTTTCCTTAACAGTCCTCGATACACTTAGCCTCTTTTGCAATATGGGTTTCAGAAGCAATCGGGTTGGACTATGCCTAGTCGGTACCGTCGTTCTTCATTCACCCATACCACTCAAGGCAGGCTACGCTGCACATAGCAATTAGCCACATTGCAGGTTTAATCCTACCCAGTAGGCGATTTTACGCCCACCGCAGTAGGTCTCCACGAAAAGTGGGTCGGGTGCGACATGCCATTGTTGCTCGCCCACTAATCTTAACTCCCAGCATCAACCCGCTATTGGGCATAACAGGCCAACACAAGAAACTTCATCGATGTGCCCTTCGGCGATATTTTAACCCCGCCCTCTTTGCATCGAGCCCTGACTAGGATACTGCGCCATTGTATTATTTGGTATAGCAAGCGCCCGTAGGCGCGTGTTATCTATTGATTGTCTTGATCCACGTCGAAGGCAACTGCCACCGCCGCGTCCAATTCCTTTTTGAGCAAGGACACTTTGCCCTTGCTTTCTTCCAGCACCTGCATACACTGTTTGCTCAGTTCTATGCCGCGGTTAAAGAGGGCGATACCCTCGTCCAATCCCGTCTGCGGATTGTCGAGTTTGTCCACCACTTGTTGCAATTCGTTCAATAATTTTTCAAATTCCATACTACTCCTCGCGGATAGGTTTTCTATCCGTTTTTTGCGTTACTTGGCAAGTCAGCGTGCCACCCGACGCCACCACGTCCACCTTGTCGCCCACCGCTATGGTATCGTAGTCGGCATAGGCGCCGTCTTTGGATAGGCGGCAATATCCGTTCTGCAACAATTTGACGGGATTAGCGGCCGACAACGCCGTCATCAATGTGTCCAATCGCTGCCGCTTGATCACCATCAAATTGTCGCACTTGACCTTGAGCCGTTCGGTCTCGCGCCGCACGGCGTGCTCGGCGCGGGTAAGGCGCAACATCGACTTGTCCGACAAGGCGCCCGCCAAATGCGCAAAGCGGTCGGAATAGCCCTGCACCACGCCCTGCAAACGGTTGTACGCACCCTCCATATAGCGCACTATCTGCGCCTTGATCGCGCCCACGTCGTATGCCACCAATGCGGCGGCCGCGGTGGGGGTAGCGCTGCGCGCGTCGGCCACCCAATCCGAAATGCTGTAGTCTGTCTCGTGCCCTACGGCCGAGATGATGGGGGTATTCATAGCGTAGATAACGCGCGCCAACTGCTCGTCGTTGAAGGGCATCAGATCCTCGAAGGAACCGCCGCCGCGAGCCAATATGACGCAATCGTACCCCAACGTGTCCACAAATTGGAGCGCGCGGCACATTTCGGCGGCTGCCTGCTCGCCCTGCACGCGCACGTCGAAAACGTCTATGTCAAGCACGTCGTTGACGCGTCGCACGGTGCGCACTATGTCGCGGATGACGGCGCCCGTCTTGCTGGTGACTACGCATACGCGCTTGCAATAGGGGGGTATGGGCTTTTTGTGCTCCACGGCAAACAGCCCCTCTTTGGCAAGTTTGGCCTTGAGCGCCTCCAACATCACGTGCAATTTGCCGGCGCCCACAGGCTGAATGGTGTCCACCACCAGCGACAACCTACCGCCCTTGACGTAGTAATCCACCGAGCCCACACACAGCACGGATTCGCCCTCTTTGGTGGGGTTGTAGGTCTTGCGCCCGTTGAAGCAACTGCAAGAAATGGCCGCGTCGGCGTCCTTGAGCGTGAAGTAGGCGTGCGGCCCCGAGTACTTGAAAGAGGACACCTCGCCAAACACGCACACCCGACGCAAAACGTCTTGTGCGCCCACCACTTTGCGTATGTAATTGTTGAGTTGCGATACCGAAATACTGTCCATATCAGCCGCGGGCAACTGCGCCCAAAACGCCGTTGACAAAGGATCCGCTCTTTTCGCCGCCGTATTTCTTGGCCAACTCCACGGTCTCTTTGATGACGATGGCCACGGGCAGATCTTTGCGATAGGTCAACTCATAGGCCGCATACACCATAGCGGCCAAATCGGTGCGATTGAGCCTTTCGGGCGAACTGTATCCCTTCACCTTGCTCATTACGAGCGCCACCATCTCGTCGTAGTGCTCTACGATTCCCTTGAGCGTATTGACGAAATAGGGTCGCTCCTCCTCGGATATGAGGGCCTCGTAGGTGCCATAGCTGCGTTCGTTGGTCTTTTTTGCAAAGGTATATTCAAACACCAAAGCGTACACACATTCGCGCGCTTGGCGGCGACTTTCGACTTGCGATTTTTCCATAATAGTATGCCTCGTTATCTAAATACTACGCCCATCACGTGTACGTTGACGTTGCGCACGCGGTAGGGTGTGCTGTTTTTCACTTTGTCCTGCACTGCCGACTGTATGGCATAGGCCAACTCGGGCACGCGAGTGCCATAGTATGCCTTGATGCTGATGTCCACCACCACCTCGCTGTCCGAAACGGGGGTAACTTGCACGCTGTTGGCACTACTGCGAAACAGTTTGCCCGAAAAGGTGGCGCCGCTGTCTACCGACACGTCGGCCACGCCGTCTATTTGCGACACGGTAGAAACCACGATGGACGCTATGATTTCCTCATATCGTTCCTCATTCCTTGACATACTGCCTCCTTCGCTCGCAAAATGCAAGCAACGTTTTATTATATAAGCGAACGCGCAAGCACGAAATATCGGCGCGACGCTTGCGCCGCCTTGCGACAGAACGCGGGAACGCCCGACGACTACACGAGGTGTAGGCACAGCCGATAGGCGGGCGCTCGTTTGTTTGTATGTATTATAACAATTATTTTTTATTTTGGCAATAACATTTTGGACATACGCCCCTCTTTTGCCGAAAGAGGAAGCGGCGGAGATAGCGCGACCGCCCTATGGGCGCGCCACGCCGAAGTAAGCCATAGCGTACAAAACGCGCCCACTATGCAAACACCCCGCCGCAGCGGGGTGTAGAATTGCCTCTCGAAGGAGCGTCGAACGAGGTCGACGCTTTTTGTTTGTCGATATACGGTTCGCTTAGGACTTGGGAACGATCACCACGCTAGTGGCCTCCACGCCGGTCTCCTCGGTGACGATATAGAGGATCTGGGCTACTTCGGTGGCGGTAAGGTCGCTGTCTTGCACCAGCACGTTGACGTTGGTGGTGGACATAGTGACGCATACGTCGGCAAAACCGCGCGCTTTGATGAGGTTTTCGAGCACGACTTCCTCACTACTGAACTCCAGCAGGCTGAGCTTCTTCTCCTCGGCGGCGGACTTGGCCTCGGCGGAGGAAGCCTCCGAGTTGATGATAGAATCGAGATAGCTGTAGGTTTGAGCGCGCACGGTGTCGCGGTCGGTCTTCATAGCGGAAAACACGGTGGCCGTAGTTACGTTGCTATCCGATTGCAGTTGCGTATTTTTGGCTTGGTTGCGCTGGGACAACAGCACGTTGAGATAGGCCGCCACGACCAGTAGCACCACCATGGTGCATATGACGAATATCTTTTTGCGATTGGACGCGCTCATTTTGGTGCGTTGTTTTTTTTCTTTGCCTTCTTGTTGGGGGGTTGCCGTTTGTTTTTTGCCTTTCATATCCATTCTCCTTTTTTATTTGTTTTTTTCAAATATTTCTATTTGGTCTACCTTTGCGCCCGTAGCGGTAGATACGGCGCGCATCAGTTTGACGACTACTGCTTGGTCTCGGGCGCCCTCGCTGACCACCACCACGCCCACCAAAGTCCCCGACTTGTCGTAGGTAACCAGCACGTCGGTGTCGCCCGCGCCCTCTATCTGGGACAATATGCCCGACAGATCCTCATCGCTACCGCCTGTGGCGGTGTGCCACAAACTGCCGCCGCCGGATATGGTGCCCCTCGACTCGCAAGAGCGCAAATTGGCAAGGGTATATATCATTACGGCCACCAACGCCACAGCCACCGCCGCCACCAGCGGGCCCTTTGGCGATTTGAGATAGCGAACGGCCGCGCTTTGGCGCACTCGCTCCCATAGGGAGCGTTCGTTATCCGCTTTCATAGATGATCACCTCCTCGGGCTCTACCGACAGCACGATACATACGTATTCGCCCAAGCCATCGGGGGCGACGCCCGCCACGTACACGCGCACCTTGCCCTCCTCGTCGACGTAGAGGTCGTACACCGCCGCATACCGTTCGCGCACGGTTTGCAAGGCCTGCCTCTTTCGCTCGGTTTCAATTAAATCTATGTAGGCGTTGTCCGTTTGATAACTGCCCGCGTCGAAATTTATCAGGTCGTCTATGGTCAATTTGTGTCGAAAGAAAGAGACCACGGGCGCCACGATGACAAACAGCAACAGCACGGCGAAAATGCCCTTGACGTACTTGCTCATTTGCCCTTTGGGCAACAACACGTCCACCAACACGCCCAATAGCACTACGCCTACCACACCCAACAGCCAACGCATACTACAGTACCGCCGTAGCCGAGCACATGACCAATAGCAAGGTGACCATAAAGGTAAAGCCCACGCCTGCCACCGCCGCCACCAAGGCGCGCATACATTCGGCCACGCCGCCTACAAAGGAAGCCATGCGCTTGTCCCCAATGGGCTCGATGAGGCCTGCCGTCAGTTTGAGCCCCACCGTGAGCGCCACCAAATATAGTAGCGGCGCAAGCACCACCGACACCACGCACACGACGGCGTACACGCCCAACGCGTTTTTGATGAGATTGATAGAGGCCGTGACCAAGTCGAACCCCTGCGATATGTAGCCGCCCAATAGCGGTATATAACTGCCGATGACGTAGCGCGCCGCGCGCACCGACACCGTATCGGCCATTGTCCCCGCCACGCCCGCCATCGTGAGATAGGTGGTAAACAAGCCGAATACCACCGACAGCACTACGCCGATGAGATAGCGCGTGGCCGACTGCAACTTGTCCAACTTGACGTTTTGGGACAGGTTGCCCACTACGGCAAACACTACGCCCGCAATAAAGAGCGGCACCACCACGTTGCCGATGACGCCCGCCACCAGCGTGCAACACAACGCCAACTGGGGGCGGAATACCGCCGAAGAAACGTTGCCGCCCACAGCCACCATCAGGGTCATCAAGGGGGGCGACACCACGTTCATCAACCCCACCAGCACGTTGACTGCCTCGCGCACTTTGGCTACGGCCTCCACCACTACCGACACCACCGTAAGAAGCACCGCTCCGTAGCACACAAAATAAACGATATCGGTGGTTTGGGGGCGCAAAAAGTTTTGGGTAAGACCGCCCAGCAAATTGAATAGCAGCGATATGAGCACGATGATGGCAAGCGAGGGCAACACGCCACCGATAGAAGTAGCAAAGGCGTCCCACAACATACCGAACAGTTGCCGGGGCGTAAGGGACAGTTCCCCTTTGATAAGCCCCGCCAACACCTCGCGCACGCTGCCGCCGCCAAGGGACAAGCCGGCGGCAAACGCCTCGAAGTCGTCTATTGCCAGCGTATCGAGATTTTGGTCGACGTAGGCCTCCAATTCTTCCTCAACGCGCGCCTCGGCGTCGGCAGACGCCACCGCGGGCACAGCCGACCACGCCAGCACGAACGCCAGCACTATGCATACTATCCACCTGCATTTCATACCAACAACATAATGGTTTGCACCAATGCGCTAACGATGGGCAACCCCATCAAAAAGACGGTGATCTTGCCTGCCAACTGCACCTTGTCGCCCACCGACTGCGCCCCGCAATCGGCGCACATCGAGGCGGCGTATTCGGTCAGATAGCCGATGCCCACTATTTTGAGCACACCCCCAAAGAGGGTGCTGTCCACCCCGCCCGCCGACAGCAACTCGCCGAAGGAATTGATGACGGTGGTCATAGACGAAAACACGATGACCAACACGATCACGCCCGTGGCCACCAATACGATGAGGTGCCACTCGGGCTTGTCCCGTTTGAGCAGATTGGCAAGCAATACGCCGACCAAAGCCACGCCTACCACGCGCAACAATTCCATATCAATACAACTCGAAGATGGAGCGAATGTTGTCGAACAACCCCGCCACCATATCCAGCACCGTGAGCAACGCGATGATGAGCGCCGCCAAATTGACCAAGGTGGCTATCTCGTCCTTGTCGCTTTTTTTGAGCAACACGTTGACCATAGAAGTCAATATGCCCAGTGCCGCCAATCGAAACAGTACGCTAAGATCCATACTACACCATCCATATCATCAAGCCGATGCCCGCCGCTTGCCACAGTTTGGCATACAGGTCGCCACGTTTGCGCCCCACCTCCACTGCCGCCCGCAGCATCGTTTCGGCCTCGGCTTTGGCATACGCCAGCCTTGCCCCTTGGCCGCGCTCGTCCGAGCGGCCCAACGCCAACAAAAGGTCTTGCACCGCCCGCCACGCATCCTCGGGCAAATCGTGCAAACTGCCAAAGGTAGGGAACGCGCTGCACGCCGAGGCAAAAGCCGAATGGGGGTGCAATGCGTAGAAATGGCCGAATATGGCGGGCAAAGAGGCCATATTGTACTCGATCTGCTCCTCGCAAAACACCAAAAACGCCACCAAATCGCGCATAACGTCCACCCTTTTTCGATACCTGCGGCGCTGCCACCACCCCACGGCGATACAAGAGGCGCACACCACACCACCCAGCACTACGTTAAGCATACCGCACCTCCACCACCTGTCCCGCCATAGGCTCGGCGGACAGCAACACACGCACGTCGAATAGGGAATGGTATGGCTTGTCCGCCAACGAGTTGCCGTGCGCAGTGGCCACCACGCGCACACCGCATCCCGCCAGTCCACGTAGCACCTCTTCGTCTTGGTCGGGCGACAATTCGTCCATCACCACAAACTCGGGATTGAGGGCGCGCACCACGCCGCGATAGGCCGCGCGTTTGGGGGCATTCACCACCATACATTCGCCCAAGCCGAGGGTACCGTCCCCCCACAATTCGCCGCGCTCGTCCAAGACGACCACATTGCCTACGGCCGACAAGCGGCGCGCCAGATCGCGCAAAAAGGTAGTTTTGCCGCCAAAGGGGGGCGCCACCACCAGCACGTTGGCGTGCAACACGCGCTCCAGCGGCAACACGTCGCTACAGCCCTCCACCGCCCGCGGCAGGCGAATGACCAAGCCCGTGGCGCGTTGCAAGCCGTGCAGTTGCCCCTCTTTGGTGGCAAACGTACCGGCCAACCCCAGCCGCACGCCGC
This sequence comes from uncultured Clostridia bacterium, assembly GCA_946648015.1. Lineage (GTDB taxonomy): Bacteria > Bacillota > Clostridia > Christensenellales > CAG-1252 > RUG14300. The sequence continues at coordinate 11,533 of CAMPCZ010000024.1, read as the reverse complement.
CGCGATAGGGCAAATACCCCGCACGCATTTTGGCCACGGCGGTATACACCGAATAGTCGGTGGCGACAGCCAAAACGTCGTCCAACAAGGCTTGGGTGGCCACAGTGGACAGTTTGATCGTGCGCCCCCGTTGCAGCACCCGCACGGGGTTGCCCAACGACAGCCGTATCTCGCACACGTCGGGATAGGCAAAAACGGCGTCATACAAAGGACCTAAGAGTTTTTTCACGCTTAGTTGTATGACGCCTTTGGCGATAATATGAAGCAATCGCTACGTTACGACAAATTTTGCCGGGACACTATGCGCCGCACCACTTCCGCCACGCGCTCTATCTCCCACAAACGGTTGGCATAGCCCGCGCTAAACCGCACCACGCCCTCGGCCGTAGTGCCCAAATGGCGGTGCATCAAGGGGGCGCAATGCAGCCCCGCGCGCACGGCGATGGACGCCTCGTTGAGTTTGTCCGCGACGTATGCCGAGGATAGCCCCGCGCGGTGCACAGCCACGATGCCGCTTGCCCCAAGCCAAACGCGCACGCCTTCGATATCGCCCAGCGACTCGGCCAAACGCGCGGCATATTGGGTCTCGCGCCGCTCTATCCTGTCAAGATGCGTTTGCGTCCAGCGAATGGCCGCACCCAAAGCGCATATACCGGCACCGTCCAAGGTGCCCGCCTCCAGCCCTTCGGGGTAGGAGAGCGGCTGGTAGACGTTGACGCTGTCGGTACCCGTGCCGCCGTATAGCAACGGTTTGATTTTGAGCCGTTTGTTGAAAACCAAAAATCCCACGCCTTGCAATCCGTGCAATCCTTTGTGCGCGGGCGCGGCAAGCATATCGCACCCGATGCGGCGCATAGATACCGCGCCGTGTCCCACGCTTTGCGCGCCGTCTACCAAAAAGGGTATGCCGCGGCCGGACAACAGTTCGCCCACCGCCTCCACGTCGTTGCGTATACCCGTTACGTTACCCACCTGGCTTAATACCACCAAAGCGGTATTGGGACGTAGCGCGCGGCGTATCTCCTCTGCACCCACCCCGCGGGGTCGCTCGGGCGACACCACGTCCAAGGTTATTTTGCCTCGGCGTTGCATCTCGTGCAAAGGGCGCAGCACCGAGTTGTGCTCGGTAACCGCCGTAATAACGTGAGCGCCCGCCGATACCGACCGTATGGCCAAGTTGAGGGCTTCGGTACAATTTTTGGTGAAAACCACCTCGGCGTCGGGATAGTCCAACATCGCCTTTATCTCCTCGCGCACGCGGTATATTTGCAGTCCCAACCACACGCCGTCGCGGTGTGCCCCGCGCGACGCGTTGGCCTTGCGGTTGACGGCCTCCACGTAGGCGCGCATCACTTCGGTCGGCACGTATCGCTCGGTGGCGGCATTGTCCAAATAGATAGTCAAACTCATACTCCGTTCACATATAGTATATTGAAAGGCAAGCCCTTTCGTTACCAAGGAAAAGGAGGCTATTATGCAATACGTTCTATTCGTTTTCTCGGGTCGCAGCGGCGCAATGGCATTGTACGACTACTGTCTCAGGCAACACATACCCGCGGAGATCGTCAACACCCCGCGCGAATTGGCGGCAAGCTGCGGCATTTCGCTCAAAACGCGCTGGCAGGACTACCAACGGGTGGACGGGGCCGCGACGCAGATCGGCACCTACGTAGGCGCCTATATGGTGCGGCGCACCCTGACGCATTCCTCGTTGGTGCGATTGTAAAAAAAAAGAGGCGCAAGCCGTACGCTTGCGCCTCGCTCTTTTTCGCTCACTTTGCAGAATGATAAGTACAACCTCATTGTCACGTTTTACTCGGGCGATGATAATCATATTGAGAACCTTATTAAACAGGCAACTGCAGTAAAATATGTAAATAAAAACCTCTCGCAAGTTAATGGAACACCGCCCAAATGGATGTCCACTATTAACGAAAGGTTTCCTATTTATAGGATAGACAATCCGAAGAAAGATGTCAACCCCATTTTGCAAAATAATACAATCAACGATATTCGCAACTCTATAGACGCTGAGGGAGATCAGCATTCTTTTACGGACAGCGATGGAAACACGCTCACCCCCGACCAACAAGCCTATTTCGCCGACAGCAAAGTACGAGACGAACAAGGACGCTTGCTTGTTTTGTATCACGGAACGAACGCGGCGGCGCACCCTGACGCATTCCTCGTTGGTGCGACTGTAAAAAAAGAGGCGCAAGCCGTACGCTTGCGCCTCGCTCTTTTTCGCTCACTTTTTGGGTTTGATCTCGTTTTGCATGGCCACTACCGACTCGCCGCAATATATCTTGCGAAGCAAAGGCTTTTCTATTTTGCCGGTGGGATTGCGGGGCACCGTGGCAAAGATGATGCGACGGGGACGCTTGTAGCGGGGCAAGCCCAAGCAAAACTCGTTGATTTGCTCCTCGGTGCATTGCGCGCCCTCTTTCAACTCGATGACGGCGGCGGCAATTTCGCCCTGCCTCTTGTCGGGCAGGCCTATGACGGCCACGTCTTTGACCGCCTCGTGCGCACGGATAAAATCTTCGATTTGCACGGGATAGAGGTTTTCGCCGCCCGAGATAATCACGTCCTTTTTGCGATCCACCAAATAGATAAAGCCATCGGCGTCTTGCATGGCCATATCGCCCGTGTAGAGCCAGCCGTTATTATCCAACACTTCGGCGGTGGCTTTGGGGTCTTTGTAGTAGCATTTCATCACGCCCGGGCCAAACACGGCCAACTCGCCGACCTCGCCCTGTGCCACGTCCTGATGGTTGGCGTCCACTATGCGCACTTTCCAGCCGTAGCCGGGTATGCCTATGGCGCCCACCTTGTGCACGTTTTCTACCCCCAAATGCACACAACCCGGGCCGATGGACTCGCTAAGGCCGTAGTTGGTGTCGTAGGCATGGTGCGGGAACAAGGCGTGCCAACGCTTGATGAGGCTGGGGGGCACGGGCTGCGCGCCGATGTGCATCAGGCGCCATTGCGACAGCCGATAGTCGGACAGGGATAGATCACCGCGATCCACGGCGTCCAAAATATCCTGCACCCAAGGCACCAGCAACCATACTATGGTGCATTGCTCGTCGCTGACCGCGGACAATATGGTGGCCGGCGAAGTGCCGCGCAACAACACGGCGCGGCTTGCCGACAAAAGCGAGCCGAACCAGTGCATTTTGGCGCCCGTGTGGTACAGGGGCGGTATGCACAAAAACACGTCGTCGCGCGTTTGACCGTGGTGCGCTTGCTCTACCTTGGCGGCGTGCGAAAGCGCCAAATGGCGGTGCAAGATGGCTTTGGGAAAACCCGTGGTACCCGAGCTGAAATATATCGCCGCGTCGTCCTCCTCCGAAAGCGTCATATCGGGTGCGTCGCACGGAAAATTGGCCACGATGGACAGATAGGAGTCGGCAAAGGTGGGACAGTTGTCGCCCACGAAAAACAAGTTTTTGACGCGGGGGATCTCGTCGCAGATCTGCTCCATACGCCCAATGAATTCGGGCCCGAAAAACATAGCGTCGATATCGGCCAACTCTATGCAATATTTGATTTCGTCCGCCGTGTAGCGAAAGTTGAGAGGGACGGCCAAAGCGCCCATCTTCAGTATGCCGAAGTAGATGGGCAACCATTCGATGCCGTTCATCAGCAAAATGCCCACGCGGCTGCCCTTGGCAAACCCGACGGCCGTCAACATATTGGCCACGCGGTTGGCCTTTTGGTCGAATTCGAGCCAAGTGAGGGTGCGGCGATAGTGCTTGGCGGGGTTGCGCTCCACCAAGTTGTACTCTTTCCAAGTGATGCGCTCGCGGGGGGCGGCGGCGTCGGGGTTTATCTCGACCAACGCCACGTCGTCGGGATACATCTTTGCATTGTTAGACAAGATTTCGGTAATAGGCATAGTAGACCTCTTTCGTAAAATATCGAATTATTCCCAATCCACGCGGACGGAGAGCCATTTTTCGGGGAAAGCGTCCTCGGGCAAGCCCTTTTTGGCACGGCGGCGGCATTGCCAACCGTTGAGGAGAAAGATGCCGCTCATAGTGAGAGCCAAAGTCAGCGCCACACCTATGGCGTACACCACGTAGTGCCAGGTGGCTATCTCTTGCAAGCCCAAAAACTTCATAATGGTGCCGTCGCACATTTGCACGATGAGGGGTTTGCCTCTGTGCGCGGCGTAGTCGGTAAACAGATAGATGACCCACGAATAGCCCACGCATATCGCGCCGCCCACCACCTGTTGCCACCAATCGCGGGGGCGCAGTTTGACGACGTTGGCGATCATGAGGATAGAGCCGAAGTAGAGCAAGTGGTGATTGACAAAGGCGGACCAATGCCAAAAGAGCGACTCGTCGGTGATGACGAAGCTGTCGGGAGATACCCAAAAACCGAAGGAATAGATGGCGCCCGCCATAAGGCCCGCCCACAAGGGGAATTGCTGCACCTTTTTGAGACGGAACGTAACGGCGACGCTATACGCGACGTAGCTCAGCGCCGAAAATTCAAGCGGAAAATTGTAGTGTTCGCCTACGGCCTGCCATTGGATATACTCGGCAACCTTGAACACGAACAAGTAGCAAGCGATACACCAAGCGATAGTATAAGAAACCTTGGCCTTGTCCCGAAGGAGAAACACGACGAGGTTGATGACGATAAACAGTACGAAGACAAGCAAGCCTGCCCACCAATATGTGCCGTTTCCAAACATAGTTTTGCTCCTGCGCTCGATTTGCGTCTAAACTCTATTTTTTAATTATAGCGCAGGCGTGCGCACAAGTCAACACTATTTTTACGCACCGTGTCCGCACTGCCAAATTGGAAGCAACGCCCTATTTCTCCAACTTGACATTGCGCGCGCGTTGCTATATAATACGCTTATGATGAATTGGAAGAAAGAGGAAAATCTAATGCAAGAAAGGATCAAGAAAGACGCCAAGGACTTTATAGAGGACACCAAAGCGCGCATCAAGCGGTTTTGCACCTTCAAAAACGTGGCGGCCACCGTCATTGCTTTGGGCATCGGCGTACTGATGGCGTTGTGCCACTCGCTGGGTTGGGCCGACACGATAAGCAAAACGGTCGGCGATTGGGTCGTCAAATTGATAGATTCCGTTGGCAGCATTGCCTTCGGCGTGTTTTTGGGTAAAGCGCTCGATATGTTGTTGGTGCTGACGTTGCGCGGCAGCGCCAAAGCCATTACCATCGAGCGTATGATCCACAGTTTTGTCAAATACGTCATAGCCATCATCGTGGTCATCGCCATTTTGATCGTGTGGCTCGGCAAAGAGTATATCTCGGGCGTGCTGGGTGGCGTGGGCGTGCTGGCACTGGTCATAGGCTTCGGCGCCCAAAAACTGATAGGCGACGTGATAGCGGGCGTGTTCATGGTGTTCGAGGGCAACATTGCCGTGGGCGACATAGTGACCATAGGCGATTGGCGCGGCACGGTCAAAGAGATAGGGGTACGTTCCACCGTTTTGGTGTCGGACGGCGGCGACATAAAGGTGTTTACCAACTCCACCATCAACGAGTTCGTCAACCTATCGCGCAATGCCTCGGTGGCGGTGGTTACCACCTATATCGACTACGCCACCCCCATAGAGCAAACCGAAGCGGTGATCACGGCGGGGTTGCCCACCATTATGAGCCACATACCCGACCTATTGGAAATGCCCGCCTACAAGGGCATAGAGGAGATGGGCGACAACGGCTATTTGGTCAAAGTGATAGCGATGTGCCCCGAGAGCAAGCGCATGCAAGTCAACCGCGACCTGACGCGCGAATTGATGCTGGTATTGCAAGAGGGCGGCGTGCTCATCGCCTACCCCCAAGTGGACGTGCATATGCGCAACGAATAGAACAAGCAAGCGCCGCAAGGCGTGCGATATAATACCCAAAAGGAGAATAGTATGCAAAAAGTGACCAACGACATCGTATACGTCGGCGTAAACGACCACAAAATCGACCTGTTCGAGGGACAATACGTGGTACCCAACGGCATGGCGTACAACAGCTACGTTATTTTGGACGACAAAATCACCGTGATGGACACGGTAGACCAACATTTCACGCACGAATGGTTGGACAATTTGAGCGAGGCTTTGGGCGCAAGGCAGCCCGACTACCTGGTGGTGCAACATATGGAGCCCGACCACTCGGCCAACATCGTCAACTTTATGACGAATTACCCCAACGCCGTAGTGGTATCGTCGGACAAGGCCTTTGCCATGATGAACAACTTCTTCGGCAAAGACTTCGCCGATCGCCGCATAGTCGTCAAAGAAGGCGACGTGCTCTCTACCGGCAAGCACGACCTGCACTTTGTGGCCGCGCCTATGGTGCATTGGCCCGAGGTGATGGTCACCTACGACAGCACCGACAAAGTGCTGTTTTCGGCAGACGGGTTCGGCAAATTCGGCGCGTTGGACGTGGAGGAAGATTGGGCTTGCGAGGCTCGCCGCTACTACTTTGGCATAGTGGGCAAATACGGACAACAAGTGCAATCGTTGCTAAAGAAAGCAGCCAACCTGGACATCAATATCATCTGCCCCTTGCACGGCCCCGTTCTCAAGGAGAATTTGGGCTACTACTTGGGCTTATACGACATTTGGTCGTCCTACGGCGTGGAGTCGGCGGGCATCATGATAGCCTACACCTCGGTATACGGCAACACCAAAAAGGCGGTGGAACTATTGGCAGACCGCCTCAAGGCCAACGGTTGCCCCAAAGTGGTGGTGTGCGACCTGGCGCGCGAGGATATGGCCGAGGCGGTAGAGGACGCTTTCCGCTATGGCAGATTGGTGCTGGCCACCACCACCTACAATGCCGAGATATTCCCCTTTATGCGTGAGTTTATCAACCATTTGGTAGAGCGCAATTACCAAAACCGCACCGTCGCCCTTATCGAGAACGGTACTTGGGCACCGCAGGCCGCCAAGGTGATGCGCGGCATGTTGGAGCACTGCAAAAACGTGCAAATATTGGAGCCCGTGGTCAAGATCAAATCGGCGATGAACGACGACAACAAAGCGCAAATCGACGCCTTGGCCAAAGAATTGTGCCAAGACTATTTGGCACAAGGCGACGCCACCGCCAACAAAAACGACATGACCGCCCTATTCAAGATCGGCTACGGCTTGTACGTGGTAACATCGAACGACGGCAAAAAGGACAACGGCCTCATCGTCAACACGGTGACCCAAGTGACCAATACGCCCAACCGCGTGGCGGTGTGCATCAACAAACAAAACTACTCGCACCACGTCATCAAGCAAACGGGCGTGATGAACGTCAACTGCCTGTCGGTAGAAGCGCCCTTCTCGGTGTTTGAAAACTTCGGCTTCGTCAGTGGGCGCAACGTGGACAAATTTGCGGGCAAAGAGGTGTTGCGTTCGGACAACGGGCTGGTATTTTTGCCCCAATACATCAACGCTTTCATGTCCCTCAAGGTAGAGCAATACGTAGACTTGGACACGCACGGTATGTTTATTTGCTCGGTAACCGAGGCGCGCGTGGTATCCAACGCCGAGACGATGACCTACACCTACTACCAAAGCAACGTCAAGCCCAAACCCCAAGTGGAGGGCAAAAAAGGCTACGTCTGCAAGGTGTGCGGCTACGTCTACGAGGGCGATGAATTGCCCGAAGATTTTGTGTGCCCGCTGTGCAAACACGGCGTGGCCGACTTCGAGCCGATACAATAGAAATCGAGCGCACCGCGCTTAGAATAATCAGAACAATGGAGGTATAATTATGAAATATGTATGTGCATGCGGTTGGGAATACGACGAAGACCTGGGCGACGCCGAATTGGGCATTGCCCCCGGCACCAAATTCGAGGATCTTCCCGAGGACTTTGCCTGCCCTTGGTGCGGCTTGGGCAAAGACAGTTTCAGCGAAGAATAAGCGATAGGAACGAAAAGACGGGCTGATCTAGCAGCCCGTCTTTTTGCGCATAGGTAAGCCCTGCGCAAACTATTGCAACTCGTCGAATTTTTGCACGACCATACCCGCTTCGTCAAACATGGTCATGCTAAACTCATCGGGATAGCCCTCTTTGTACACCACGCGTTTGATGCCGCTGTTGATGATCATTTTGCAACAAATGCTGCACGGCTGGTGGGTGCAATAGAGCGTGGCACCCTCCAAGGGAATGCCCAACTTGGCGGCCTGAATGATGGCGTTCTGCTCGGCGTGCACGGCATAGCACAGTTCGTGTCTGGTGCCCGAGGCAATGCCCAACTTTTCGCGCATACACTCGCCCTTCTCTTTGCAACTCTTGAGCCCCGCGGGCGCACCGTTATAGCCCGTAGTCAAAATGCGTTTGTCACGCGTGATGACCGCGCCCACTTGCCGATTGCTCTTAAAGCACGACGACCACTCGGCCACCGCCAAAGTCAAATCCATAAACCGTTGATCCCATTTGTTCATATCCGTCTCCTTTGCAACCTCTGTCTTACGTTTACTGTATCACATTTCGCCACTTTTGGCAATACCCTATTGCACCCTGCCCAAAACGACGTTGCGTGGGGTGGGCGCGGCGGAGCCGATTTGGGTGGCCGCAAGCAACGCACGCTCGGCCGCAGGCAGCGTCGCCGCACGGTTGGAATAGAGGGTGGCTATCAAGTCGCCGGCCGACACGTAGTCGCCCGTTTTGCGATTGAGCACTATGCCGGCCGCATAGTCGATGGGCTCGTCTTTGACGTTTCGGCCCGCGCCCAAAGTTTTGGCCGCCAAGCCGTAGGCCTCACAATCCACGCGTTGTATATAGCCCGACTGCGCCGCGTATACGGCACGCCTATAGTCGGCGGTGGCAAAGTGGGTGGTATCATATATATACCCCACGTCGCCCCCTTGCGCGCGCACCATATCGACCAATTTCGCTTTGGCGGCGCCCGAGGCGAGCGCATCTTTGGCCAATAGGCGGCAACGGGGCAAATCGCCGCGATCCGCCAAGTAAAGCATATTGGCCGCCAACTCCAGCGACAGCTCCTCCAGATCGCGAGGGCCGTTGCCTTCCAGCGTGCGCACCGCCTCGACGACTTCCAAACTGTTGCCGATACAGTTACCCAAGGGGCGATCCATATCCGTGATGAGCGCCACCATCTTTTTGCCTGCCTTTTTGCCAACGCGCACCATGCCGCGCGCCAGATCCGAGGCGGCGTCGGCCGATTTCATGAAGGCGCCGCTACCCACTTTGACGTCCAGCACGATGGCGTCGGCGCCGGCTGCCAATTTTTTGCCCATTATGCTGGAAACGATGAGGGGCAGCGAATCGACGGTGGCCGTTACGTCGCGCAAGGCGTACAGTTTTTTGTCCGCCGGCGCAAGGTTGCCGCTTTGACCGATGACGGCTATGCCGATATCGTTGACGATATCGACAAACCGAGCGCGTTCTATGGTGGTGCAAAAGCCGCGTATCGACTCCAACTTGTCGATGGTGCCGCCCGTGTGCCCTAGGCCGCGGCCGCTCATTTTGGCCACTTTGACGCCGCAAGCCGCCACGATAGGCGCCACGACCAAGGTGGTCTTGTCGCCCACACCGCCCGAGCTGTGCTTGTCTACCACCACGCCGTCGATACCGGATAGATCCACCACGTCGCCGCTATCGCGTATGGCGTAGGTGAGAAAAGCGGTCTCTTTGTCGGTCATGCCGCGGTAGTAGATGGCCATGAGCAGGGCCGCCACCTGATAGTCGGGTATGCGTCCCGCAACGTAGCCCTCTACGAAATAGTTGATCTCGTCCTGAGCAAGAGGCGCGCCGTCGCGTTTCTTTTTGATGATATCATACATATTCATACTATGTCTCCAAGTCAAAGGCATAGGGCAACAGGTCGCCCATTGTCAGCGCAAAAGGCTTGCCGTCGCGGCGCAACACGACGGGCATATCCTTTGGACAAAACTCGGCCAACACCTGCCGACATATGCCGCAAGGCGGGCAGAAATCGCCCTGCTCACCCGTTTCGCCACCCACCACGGCAATGGCGCCAAAGGCGTGCACGCCCTCGGCCACCGCCTTGGCAACGGCGGTGCGCTCGGCGCAGATACAACAGCCGGAGGAGGCGTTTTCTACATTGCACCCGGTGTATAGGCTACCGTTTTGGCCGATAAGGCAAGCGCCCACGGCATAGTGCGAATAGGGCGCATAGGCATTGCGCCTAGCGTCCTCGGCCTTTTGCAACAGAGTTTGATAGTCCCATTCCATACTAATCCTCCCCAATGGCGGTACCCACCGCGCACGGCAAACCGAAGTACTTTAGCACGGTGGCCGCAACGTCGGCAAACGTGGCGCGCGTGCCCAAATCGCGCGCACGCACGGTGCTTCCATACACCAAAAGGGGCACGTACTCGCGCGTGTGGTCGGTGCCGCGAAAGGCGGGGTCGCAGCCATGGTCGGCCGTGATGATAAGCATATCTTCCTCGCGCATTTTGGGCAAAAATTCGCCCAGCGCACGGTCAAAAGCGGTCAATGCGTCGCCGTACCCTTGCACGTCGCGACGATGGCCGTAGATCATATCGGTATCCACCAAATTGACGAAGCAAAGCCCCTCGAAATCCTGCTCGACTAAGGCAAGCGCTTGGCGCATTCCCTCGGCATTGTCGTGCGTGCGCCAATAGGCGGTAATGCCGCTCTCGGCAAATATATCCACGATCTTGCCCACCGACAACACGTCGTAGCCGTGCTCCGCCAGCACGTTGAGCATGGTAGGGGGCGGCACCAGGCTAAAATCGTGGCGATTGGCCGTGCGCGTATAGGGCCACTCGCCCACAAAGGGGCGCGCGATCACGCGGCCTACGCCGTGCGGCCCCGTCAAAATGGCGCGCGCTTTGCGGCACATATCGTATAGCTCCTCGAGGGGAACGACGGCTTCGTGCGCCGCTATTTGAAATACGCTGTCGGCGCTGGTGTAGACGATGGGATAGCCCGTGCGCACGTGTTCCAAACCATAATCGGCGATGACTTGGGTGCCGCTGTAAGGCTTGTTGCACAAAGTCTTGCGACCGATAGCGGCCTCGAATGGCTCCATCACCTCGGCAGGAAATCCGTCGGGATAGGTCGGAAAAGGTCGCTCGCTCACTACGCCTGCCAATTCCCAATGCCCTACCGTGGTATCTTTGCCTTTGCTGCGCTCGGCCATTCTGCCATAGGCCGCCGTGGGCTGCGCCACGCCACGACCATGCGGCAAACCCTCTATGTTCCACAATCCCATTCGGCGCATATTGGGCACGGCAAACCCCGTAGCGCCCGAGGCACTCAACAAAGTGTTGGCTCCTTCGTCGCCCCATTGGGCGGCGTCGGGCATTGCACCAACACCACAACTATCCAATACGATGATAAAAACGCGTTTCATACTATTTATCCTATCCGATTGTCGCTATTTGCCCATTCTACGCTCCGTTGATGTTCGCAAAGAATGCGTCTATACACGGCGCGAGAGAACGCGCTAAGCCCTCTAAATCACCCGTTCCTAAACCTACCCCCACTCAATTTGTAGAAAATTGGGTCGAGAGAGAGGGTGTGCCAACAAGTGAA
>CAMPCZ010000023.1 GCA_946648015.1 uncultured Clostridia bacterium | reverse complement strand
GTGGCGCTGGTGTCCGCTTGCTCGGCTTACGAGCGCCTTCGGTGTTCGACGCTCCTCGCTTCGCGGGCATCGCTCCCGCTGTTCGGTTGCTTCTTTTGCTCTTTGGCTCTGCTCTTTCTTTTTCCCTGCCCCTGTCCGTGGCGCTGGTGTCCGCTTGCCTGGTGTCCGCTTGCTCGGCTTACGAGCACCTTCGGTGTTCGACGCTCCTCGCTTCGCGGGCATCGCTCCCGCTGTTCCGAACGCATTATCTAAATGCACAATAGCATAAAAAATAATTTTATGTAATAGGAAGCGAGCGTTATGCTTCATTTCCTTTCATTTTGTAAAAAAGAGTTGCGGAAATCTTACATGCCCGACGCATTATCGTCGTTTGCGTGACAAAACGCTCGCGACGCAACGCCTTTTGCAGACCAAATTGTCAAGAACGCTTGGAAAACGGGGCGTGCTATGGTAGAATATGCACATATAACGAACGAGAAAAGAGAGGATACGAGAATGAGCGGTATAAAAAAACTGAGTATTATGTGTGTTTTGGCACTTTTCGTATGCTGTATTGCGACAGGTTGCGCGGCAAATGCGCCCCAGCCCCGCGAGGCCGAAGAGATCATTGGCATTATCGGCGCGATGGACCCCGAGGTGGAGTCGTTGAAAGAGGCTGCCGCCGTAACCCAAACGTCCACCATTGCCGAGATGGAGTATTGCAGCGGCACCTTGTATGGCAAAAAGGTGGTTATCGTCAAATGCGGTATGGGCAAAGTGAACGCCGGCATCTGCGCCAACACGTTGATAGGCACCTTTGGGTGCACCAAAATCATCAACACGGGTGTGGCAGGCTCGTTGGACGCCGACATCGACATTGGCGACCTCGTCGTGTCGACCGACGCCGTGCAACACGATTTTGACGTGGAGCCGATAGGTTTTGCCAAAGGCGAAATACCCTACACGGGGTTGTATGCCTTTGCGGCGGACGAGGCAATGCGCCAAACGGCGGTGACCGCCGCGCGCGAAAAAGCCCCCGATATACACGTCTACGAGGGCAGAGTCTGCTCGGGCGACCAGTTTATAGCGGACGAGGCCAAAAAGGATAGGATCATAGCGGATTTTGGCGGATTGTGTTGCGAGATGGAGGGCGGCGCCATTGCCCAAGTGTGCTACTTGTTCCATACCCCCTTCGTCATCATTCGCGCCATTTCGGACAAACCGGGCGAGACGGAATTTGTGGACTATAAGGTTTTCGAGGCGGCGGCCGCAGCCCGATGCGCCCAAATCGTGCAATACATCGTGAGCAAGCTGTAGGGTTTGGCCAAATCGGCGCAACCTACGAACGCAAAAAGCGGAGCAACGCACAAAGTTGCCCCGCTTTTTTGTAGATCGGCTCAGACGTTTTGTCCCAACAGATAGGCTTTGGCCAAGCCCTCGTTGTCCTCTATATCGCCGGGCGCGGTAACGCCACCCACGAACAGGGTGTCGGCAAATTGCACGCCCTCGAAGCAATCCACCCAGCCTTGCACACCCTTTTGGGCGCCCTCGGGCACATATAATTCGTCTTCGGTGGCCGTCGCCAGCAAATACACCTTGCCAAAGCGATAGGGTCGGCAATACAGCGAATTGGCGCGGTCTATCATCGTTTTCATTTGACCGCTCATCTCATAGTAATAGATGGGCGTGGCCCACACCACCACGTCGGCTTGTTCCAATGCGTCGGTAATGGCGTTGGCATCGTCGTTGATGACGCAACGTCCTATCTTTTGACACGCAAGACACCCTCTGCAAAAGGCGATATTTTTCCCTGCCAGCGAAACGACTTGCACGTCGTGCCCTGCGGCGCGCGCACCTTCGGCAAAAGCCGACGCAAGGCGAGCGGAATTGCTATTGGCGCGCAATGAAGTGGATACGATACATATTTTTTTGCTCATTTCTTTAACCTCCGTACGTAATTTTGACGACGACGTCGCCCTGCCCCAGCAATGATCGCAACTCGGCGGCCGACTTGTCGACCACGCGCCCCAGCCGCGTATATGCCCACGAATTGGAGCCATAGAACAGCACGATTTGATTGCCGGCGTACAGTACGATATCCCCCGCTTGGGTGGTCGTCTGCTTGTCGCTGCGCGGTAGCGACGCGCCCAGCGCCCCCACTTGTTCGAAGCCGCCGTACATAGACATGGGTATGCTGATAGATTGCACCTGTGCCAACCGGCGCAACGCCTCGACGGCGTCATTTTGCTGCCACTCTACGGCAAGCGCCACGTCGTCTACAAAAAGGCGCAAGCTGTCCGTTTGGTTGGTCTGCCTTGAAGATGGGGCGGAAATATTCATATCGTCTTCTCCTGTGTTGACTGCCGGGTCGACGCAACCGTGAGCAGGCAGCGCCGCCAAGCACACGGCAATGGCCACGGCCAATACGATGCGACGTGCGGCGCTCATTTGAGATAGGTGCGGAAGAACGTCTCCATTTCGTCAAAGGGAATGACGTCCATCTTGTAGTAGAGATCCGTGTGCACGGCGTCGGGAATGATCAACAAGCGCTTGTTGTCGGCATAGCGATTGTCGCGGCACATATTGGCATAGGCGTCCTTGCTAAAATACAAGCTGTGCGCCTTTTCGCCGTGTATCAGCAAAACCGCGCTGCGTATCTCGTTGGCGTAGCACAAAAGAGGTTGGTTGAGAAAACTGGCGCACCCTATGGCCGCCCAACCGCCGTTGCCGCCCACGGAGCGCGGATGATATCCCAAGGGCGTTTTGTAGTAGGCAATGTAGTCCTTGAGGAATTGGGGCATATCGTCGGTGGCCACCGCGGGCAAGCCGCCGCCAAGAGCATGCGAGCCGTTGCGATAGTCGGCAGTGCGCTGCGCCGCCAATGCCACGCGTTTGGCGTGGCGCGCCTCCTCGCTGTCCTCGCTGTCGAAGTAGCCGTTGGCATTGACGCGCGACATATCGTACATGGTAGAGGTTACGGTCGCTTTGATGCGCACGTCCAGAGCCGCCGCGTTGATGGCCATACCGCCCCACCCGCAAATGCCGATGACGCCGATGCGCTGTTGGTCTACCCTATCTTGCACCGACAAGAAGTCGACCGCCGCCATCAGGTCCTCGGTGTTGATGTCGGGCGACGCCATATAGCGAGGTTCGCCGCCGCTTTCGCCCGTAAAAGAAGGGTCGAAGGCAACGGTCAAAAAGCCGCGTGCCGCCATCTCTTGCGCATAGCGACCCGACACCTGCTCTTTGACTGCGCCAAAGGGGCCGCACACGGCAAGGGCGGGCAATTTGCCCTCTATGCCCTTGGGCACGAACATATCCGCCGCCAGCGTGATGCCATAGCGGTTGACAAACGTGATCTTGGTGTGTTGCACTCTTTCGTCCCGCGGGTAAGTCTTGTCCCACTCGGCGGTCAAATTCAATTTTTCCATTTTCATACTATGCCTCCCATAGACTTGCATTGTACGCATTTGCGTTGTATAATGGCATTATATAACCTAAACCTGACTTTAGGTCAAGGGTTTTGCAAAAGAAAGGAGAAAAACTTATGTATACGATAGGTCAAGTGGCCGCTATGTTCAATCTGCCCGTGTCAACGCTGCGCTACTACGACAAAGAAGGGCTGTTTCCCACCCTTAGTCGCCAATCGGGCATACGCAAGTTCGGCGAGCGCGAGTTGGAGGCACTGCGTGTGATAGAGTGCCTGAAAAAATCGGGTTTGGAGATCAAGGATATCAAGCAATTTATGTCTTGGTGCCAAGAAGGACCCGCCACCTATGCCGACCGCAAGGCATTGTTCGAGGCGCGCAAGGCCACGGTCGAGGCCGAAATAGCCAAATTGCAAAAAACGCTGGATATGCTGCGATTTAAGTGCTGGTACTACGACGTAGCCATACAAGACGGCGGCGAAGCGCGACTGGAGACGATGCTACCCGACCGACTGCCCCAAGACGTGCAACGCATGTACGACAACGCGCACTCGTGATTTTTGGGCAAAAACACTTGAAATGCGGCGCACCATACTGTAAAATAAAGATACACCGGTCAACCGACCGCTGAATAGGAGTATGTTATGAACGAAGATTTGAACGACCTGCAAGACGAATTGACCGACGATGACGACGTGATCACGTTGGTGGGACAAGACAAGCAAGAGATAAACTTTGTGGAGATCGCCACCATAGCCAACAGGGGCCACTTGTACGCCATTCTGCAACCCACCGTGTTGTTGCCCGGTATGCAAGAAGGCGAGGCCATCGTGTTTCGCGTAGAGAGAGCGCAAGACGGTAGCGGCGACACTTTCGACGTAGAATTGGACGACGAGGTGATAGACGAAGTATTCGCCGAATACCAGCGGCTGTACGCCAACGCCTCGGACGCCACGGACGGCGAATAGCATTTGGTATCGGCCAAGCAAGCCGACATGGGGGCGATAGAGCGTCTTTTTTTCGTCGAAAAACACGCCAAGGCCACCTGCGGCACACAAGCGACCGAGAACCATCGGCGGCCGACAAAAGAAAGAAGTAAAACGGGCAAACACTTGCGTTCGCTCGTTTGTTTTTATATAATAGATATAATGGTGCCTAAGGCGCCGACGACCAAACGCAAGGAGAAACATATGATAGGTATCATCGGAGCCATGCAACTGGAAACGCAAACGATATGCGAGAAGATGACCGACGTAAAGACGGAGACCGTGTCGGGCACCGAATACGTGGTGGGCAAACTGTGGGGCAAAGACGCCGTAGTGGCCACCTGCGGCCCCGGCAAAGTGTTTGCGGCATTGGCGGCGCAGACGATGATATTGCGCTACAACGTGCAATGCGTCGTCAACGTGGGCGTGGCCGGCACGTTGAGCCCCGACTTGCACATAGGCGATCTGGCCATTGCCACGGCCACCGTGCAACACGACATGGACACGTCGGGCTTGGGCGACCCCGTGGGGCTGGTATCCAAAATAAACGTAACCTATTTCCGCTGCGACCTGGGCCTTATCAAAGCCTGCCAACTAGCCGCCGAAAAAGTCAAACTGCGCTATCTGAAAGGCGTGATTGCCACGGGAGACCAATTCATATCCGCCCAAGCCCAAAAGAGCGCCATCGTGGAACGATTCGACGCCATCGCCTGCGAGATGGAGGGCGGCGCTATCGGCCACACTTGCTACGTAAACGGCGTGCCCTACTTGGTGATACGCGCCATCTCGGACGAAGCGGACGGGTCGGCAGACGTGGATTTCTTTCAATTTGCAACCCATAGCGCGCAAAACACCGTGGCGATCTTGCGCGAGATGGTGCCCAATATCGGCTGAACGGCGTAGCTTATCGCCGTACGTACTATGACCATACGCGATATTCTCAATGGGAACAACTTTATCATGAGCGCCGAGGTATTTCCGCCCAAGCGCAACGGCGAATTGGAGAACATCATTCGCACCTTGCGACGGCTCAAAGAGGACGTAGCGCCCGACTACGTTTCGGTCACCTACGGCGCCAACGGCAAAGGCGCCACCACTACGTCGGACGCAGCCTCGGTGGCCATAGACGCCTTTGACATAGAGACGGTGGCGCACATCACCGCCGTCAACCTGACGCGCGACAAATTGGACGAAACGCTACAGTCGCTGCAACACAAAGGGGTAGGCAGCCTGTTGGTGTTGCGGGGCGACGTGCGCGACGACAGCCGCTTCTACGATTTTTGGCACGCCGACGAATTGGCGGCCTATATCAAGGCGCACTACCCTCGTTTTTTGCTGATGGGCGCATTGTACGTAGAGGGGCACCCCGAATCGCGCGATATAGAGCAAGATCTGGACGTTTTGGCGCAAAAAATAGACTGCGGCATAGAGCATTTTGTCACGCAGATGTTTTTTGACAACGCATACTACTACGACTTTATGGACAGAGCGGCGCGGCGCGGATTGCACTTTTCGGTGGAAGCCGGCATTATGCCCGTCACCAACGTCAAGCAGTTGGGGCGCTCGATAAGCCTGAGCGGCGCCACCATACCCGACGATTTTGCCAAGTTGACCGCCCAATACGAGGACGATATGTTCGACGCCGGTTGCGACTATGCTATACGGCAGATACTCGACCTGCGCCAAAACGGCGCCAAAGGCGTGCATCTCTACACGATGAACAACGTAGCCACTGCCAAACGCATTTTCGAGGCGGTGCGCAAATGACGCCGCTCGTATCGGCCGAAGAAATAGGGCGTCGCTACCCCAATGCCGACGAGGATATGCTACAACGCATACGCCGCGCCGTCGCGTTGGTCAACGAGCAAGCGCACCCCCAAGGAGTGCAGGCGCACTTCGACGTGGACGACTCGCTTTGCCTCTGCGGGTACACCCCCTCGGGCAAGGACGTCAAGGCGCATTTGGCGGGCTCGACGGCGGTGGTCGTGGGCGTATGCACCATAGGCGCCACAATAGACCGCCTTATCGAACGCACCAAAGTGAGCGACCTCGCCACGGCCTATTTCGTAGACCTTGCGGCAAGCTACGCCGTAGAGAACCTTGCCGAGCGCGAATGTGCCCGCCTTGGGCAGCAATGCCGCCAAGAGGGGCTACTTTGCACCACGCGCTACAGTTGCGGCTACGGCGACTTTGACCTTCGAGACCAGCCTACCCTGCTCGCGTTGTCGGGCGCGGACAAGGCCATGCGCATACAAGTCAACGACGGCGGTATGATGTACCCCACCAAAACCATCACCTACATGGTAGGATTGATACCTGCACGCACACTATGAAATTCGACGGATTACTATTGGACGGCGCTATGGGCAGCCTGCTACTGGAGCGTAGCGGCGTTTTTGCCGCGTCCGAACAATTCAATCACACCCACCCCGACTTGGTGCAAAGCATACACCGCGACTATCTTTTGGCGGGGGCCGACGTGATATATACCAATACTTTTGGCGTCAATCCCCTGCGCTACCCCGACGACTACGCCGCTCGCATAGAACAAGGCGTTTCCATCGCCATTGCGGCGCGCGACGGCACCAAAAAGGGGGCGTACGTTGCCCTCGATATAGGCCCGACGGGCAAACTATTGGGCAAAGCGGGCGTCAGCTTCGACGAGGCGTACCAAACCTTTGCCAAGGTGGTAGAAGCCGCCCGCGACCGCACCGATCTGGTGGTGGTGGAGACCATCACCGATCTCAACGAAATGCGCGCCGCCATTTTGGCCGTGCGCGACCATTCGCGCCTGCCTTTGGCGGTTTCTATGTCCTTTGAGCAAGGGGGGCACTCGGCATTCGGCTGTTCGGTAGAGAGTTTTGCGCTGACGGCCACCGCCCTCGGCGTAGACGCGGTGGGGCTCAACTGCTCGTTGGGGCCTGCCGAGATGGCAAGGCTATTCGGTCAACTACAAGACAATACACACCTAAACACCTTTGTCAAGCCCAACGCAGGTATGCCCCAAATCTACAAGGGCAGGAGTATATACAACGTTTCGCCCGAGGCGTTTGCCCGCAACGTAGCAGCCCTTCGCGCGATGGGCGCCGATATGGTGGGCGGTTGCTGTGGCACTACGCCCCAATATATCGCAACGCTACGACGAGCGGTCGCCCAAATCTCCCCCGCGCCCAAAGAATATGTCTACCGCGGCAAATTGTGCGCGGCGGCAAAGGCCGTACTGCCGACTGACGCAACCATTGTGGGCGAGCGTATCAACCCCACCGGCAAAAAGGTATTGCAAGCCGCCATACGCCAAGGCGACATCGACTACGTTGTGGCACTTGGGCCCAAGCAAGAGGAAGAGGGCGCCAAATTGTTGGACGTCAACCTGGGCCTTGGCGGTATGGACGACGGCATCTATATGCAAGAGGTGGTGGAAAGGTTGCAGAGCGTAACCAACGCACCCCTCGTGATCGACAGCGCCAACCCCCGCACCATCGAAAAGGGCCTGCGCTATTTTGCGGGGCGTGCAATGGTCAACTCGGTCAACGGCGAGGAGACGTCGCTACAAACGGTATTGCCTTTGGTCAAACGCTACGGCGCGGCCGTTGTGGGGCTCACCCTCGACGAAAAAGGCATACCCGACACGGTGGAAGGCCGCGTGGCCATAGCCAAGCGCATTTTGCAACACACCGACCACTGGGGGATACGCCGCGAGGACGTATATATCGACTGCCTGACCATGGCCGAGGGCGCCAAAACGGGCAGCGCCGTCACCACGCTGGAGAGCCTGCGACAAGTAAAGAAGCTGGGGTGCCGCACCATATTGGGCGTGAGCAACGTTTCCTACGGTATGCCCGCACGAGAAGACCTGAACGCCGCGTTTTTGCATCTTGCCAAAATGGCGGGGCTGGACGCGTGCATCGTCAACCCCGTCTACAACGGATTGCGACCCACGGCCGAGGCGGTTGCCTACCTCGAAGGCAAAATAACTGCCGAGCGCTATATACAAGTGGCGGCCGGATTTGCCAAACGGCAAGAGACCGAGCAAGCGGTAGGCATAGACGTTGCCGTGCGCAGAGGGGACGCGGCAGGCGTGCGACACATCATAAGCGCTATGCTCCAAGAGGGCAAGGACGCGGGACAAGCCTTGGTAGCGGCACTGGACGCCGTGGGCGCACTGTACGAGCAAGGCGTGTATTTTTTGCCCCAACTGATCGCCGCAGCCGACGCGGCCAAAGCGGGCTTCGATCTGTTGTACGCACGCACCGACCAAGTGCGGCAAAACAAAGGCAAACTGCTTTTGGCCACCGTCAAGGGCGACGTGCACGATATCGGCAAAAATATCGTCAAGGCAGTGGTATCCAACTATGGCTATCGCGTGATAGATCTGGGCAAGGACGTGGACGAGCAAACCATACTGGAGCGCCTATCTTGCGAGATGCCCTGCGTGCTGGGTCTGTCGGCATTGATGACGACCACCGCCGTCAATATGGCCGAGATCGCCTACGCCGTGCGCAACCAATACCCCTCTTTGCCCATTTTGGTGGGGGGCGCGGTGATCACCCAAGCATTTGCCGCCGAGATAGGTTGCACCTATTGCAAAGACGCCGCCGCGACTGTGCGCGAATTGGGCAAATTGTACGCATAACCCACCTGCGTTTTGCGTTTCGACCGTTTACATCAATATGCAAAAAGGACTGCCACTCGGCAGTCCTTTGCTTTTTAGCTGGCTATTCTTGGTCGGCATCGCCGCCACTGCCTTGCACCGATACAGGCAGTGAGGCAGTCTGCGCCTGCGCGCTGTAGTAGCCGTTGACGAGCGGAGTAACGACCACGGCGTCGTACGCTTCGGTATATGCCAGCGAATAGGTCGCTTTGCCTGCCGTGGCTTTGAGCACGACAGCACTGTCTACCATCGTGCCGTCTTTGGCGAATTGCAGTTGGAAGTAGTCGGCGTGGCCGTCGCCCTCGATAGCGATTTGCCATATGCCCGCATCCAGCGTCACCGACACAGTGGCGGTGGATTCGGCCGTTTTGACATAGGTGATCATCTGCACCTCGCTGGCTTTGTAGTTGCTCTTTTTGGCGGGTTTGGCATAGACGTATACGTCGTAAGTGCCCACTGCGGACACTTTATCCGTGATATCCACCGTCAAGTCGTCCTTGGCGTCGTAGGTGTAGTCTTTGCCGTCCACGGTCAACACGTACGCGCTGGCGTGCGCCACTTTGCTCAAGGCAACCACGATATGCGTGCCGTCGTCTCGGCTCTCCTCAATCAACGCCAAAGAGGGGGTCTCCAGTTGCACATAGTAGGACACGTCGATGGTGGTGCAGGCGCCGCCCAAATAGACGTCGGATCGTTGGGCATACGGCTCCACCTTGATGGTGTAGTTGCCGGGTGCAAGATCGGGCAAGGAATAGGACGTGTAGTCGGCGGCGGCATCGTCGGGCACGTCGTACGTTTGCTCGCCACCCACGACCGATACTTTGTAGCCGTCGGCATGGCGCACGTGCGATATCAACAACACTTGGCTACCGCTCACGTCTTGCACCAATACGGTGGGACGCTCAAGATATTGCACAAGCAATACGGAACCCACGTCGGTGGCCGTATCTACCGCGCCGTCGGGATAGATATACAGGTTGGCGGCGTTGCTTAGCATAGCCACGCTACCCTTGACGACGACGTCCGCGCCACCCGCGTCGAGTTTGTCCAATTTGCCATCTACCGCTATGGACTGCGCGCCTTGGGCCGCGATCTTGCCCTCAACCGTGCCCGAAACGGCTATGCTGCCGGCAACGGCCACGTCTGCGCATTGCAAAGTGCCCGCCACGCTCAAGTCGCCGGATATGGTGGCGCTGTCGGCTTTGGTCGTGCCGCACACCGCCAAATTACCCTCTACGTTGATGGTGGCGACCGACAGGTCGCTATACCATTGCACGTTGCCTATATGCGTGTAGAAAGAGCCCTCTACCAGCACCGTGCCACCTGTTTGGGGGGCCGACCATATGGTCTTTTTGCGCCCGATGACGACGTTGCCGTCGGTGGTCAGGTTACCCTTGACGTCGAGCGTGTGTTTGTTGAGATCTACGTTGACGCCCGACAGCGTGAGATCGCCGTTGTAGATGATGTCGTTTTTGAAAATATACTCGGTCTTTTTGCCTGTAGCCACGGCTTTTTGCAAATTGTCGGCGTTGTGAATAAAGGCTACGTTGCGCGTGGCGACGAAATGCCCTACCGTAAGGCCGACGCCCACCAACACCACCAAAGACAAGCACACCACCAGCCATTTGTGCTTTTGAAACCACGCCTTACACTTGGCTTGACGCTCGGCTTTGCGTTGTGCTTTTTCCTCGGCTTTGCGTTGGGCCTCCTCGTCTTGCGTTTGGTCGGCCGAGGGCTCTTCGGCGGTAGGCTGAGAACTGTCGCCGCCCTCTTGCTCGGTATCTGCCGTTTGCTCTTGGGCAGTCGGTGCTTCGTCTATCTGCTCGGCGACTTCCACCGTCTGCTCGGCGCGTTCCGTTTGCTCGGCGACTTCCGCCGTCGCTACCGCATCCTCGGCGGCGGGTGCGGTCGCTTCCTCCTCTGCGGGGGCGGTCACTTCCTCCTCGGCGGGGGCCGTCGCCTGCACGCCTGATACCTCGGCTTGCGCCTCGGCCGCCGCGATCTCTTGTTCGGGCGCAACATCCACGCCTACACGATCGGCGGACGCTTCCGTTTGTACCGCAACGTCTTGCTCCGCAACGCTATCGGCTGCGCGGGGCTTTTGGGGTTGCGTATTGTGCTTGTGCTTTTTGCTCATACAATCACCTCGACAAATCTTATCTAAATATCATTATATACTTATGTGCGCACCATTGTCAACACGCAATCCGACCTTTTGCTCCATAGTCCTTTGCGCTCGAGGCGATTTTGTGCCTACGATACGCCCTCTGTATTCAAAACCACGCAAAATGTCAAGCAAAACGCCTCGTAATCGGGTCAAATCGCGCAAATCGACGAAAAACGCGTTTCTTTCCGGCGAAAATAGCAAATGTCGGTTGTCGTTGAGGCGTGGATATGGTATAATGCATACGTGCAGGCACATTGCTTGCGCGGGAGGTAAAGAATGAAATATATCATCAAGAATAAGATATTCTCGTGGGGTGCCGGCTCAACCGTCAAGGACGAAGCGGGCAACGACCTTTATTTCATCAAGGGCAGCGTGTTTACTTTTACCAAAAAGAAATTCGTGCGCGATATGCAAAAGAACAATCTGTATATGGTGCGCAACAAGTTTTTCCATCTGCTGTTGCCCAAAGTATTCGTATGCGACAAAGACGGCAATCGCATTTTGATGATCAAAAAGAAGAAACTGTTTGCTCTCAAGCAAAACTTCGAGGTGGTGCCCATTGCGCCCGACGCGCCCCACTGGGAGATAATGGGCGATATCATAGGTAGGCACTTCTCCATCGTGGAAAACAACGACCCCATCGCGCACGTCCGCCAAAACTTCAACCTGATCAAGGATTCTTTTTGGTTGGAAACCACCGATGAGCGCGTGCCCCTTTTGCTCGCATTCGTCATAGCCATAGACAACTACTACGACAAATTGCAAAACGAAGACAGATAGTAGACGACTGCGGCGCTAAGCAACGCCTATGGGAGATAGACATTGAAAACGCTGGAAGTGGGAAATATTTGGTATTTCCTGTATTTGATTTTGACCGCGCTACTATGCGCAGGCGGATTGATACTATTCAAAAACAAAAGCGAAAAGGCAAAGTATTGGTTTGTATTTGCGGTGGCAATGTTCAATTTTGCCGCGCATTTTTTGCGAATGCTATTGCCCGAATACAGCGGGCCGGACACCGATTATCCCTTGACGTGGCGAAAGGTTACCTACGAAAACATATGCACCACCAGCGTGCTGATGTTTCCGTTCATCCATTTGTCCAAAAACAAGGTGCTCAAAGATTACATCGTGTTTATGAGCCTGATCGGCGGCGTGCTGGGCGTGCTGGTACCCGTGGGTGCATGGCACTACGCACCCTTTCGGCTGGAGAGCATACGCTACTACATCACCCACTCGGGCTTGCTATTGCAAGGCGCTTTCACGCTGGGCCTCGGCTTGCACAAGCCCAGTTACAAGCGCTTTTGGATGGCGCCGTTGACCTTTTTCCTCGTGTTGGGCTTCATTGCGCTCAACGAAGTGGTGCTGCGCGCCGCGGGCTTTACCGAACAAACGCTGGCGGGGCTAACGGATGACCCCACGCAGCGCAACAGTATGTTTTTGTTCGGCCCCTCGGGCGAATTGGCCGAGCGCTTCGACTTTGTTTTTGCCGTGGTGCCCGAGTTTATGAAGCACGGTTTGGGATATCGCGCCGGACAAGACTTCTATTGGCCGTGGATATGGACGATATTCCCCCTCGTTACCTACGGCGAGATCATTGCGCACGCCATGGGTTTTTGCTGGGGTTGGAAAGAACTGCGCAACGATATCTGGCGCAAACAATACGGGGAGGAAGGCTTGCAATCGCGCCTCGCCCAAGAGTGCGCAAAGAAAGAGGCGCGCCGCAACAAAACGAAGCAAACAGCCCAAGACAATCGGCAATAGCCGCCCTTCTGTTGCAACAAAAAAGTCCGCTACGTTTCGCGCCGAGCGAAGCATAGCGGGCTTTTTATATGCGAATGGCTTTTTAATCGACCAATTTTTCGATGAGAGCCTTTTCTTTGTGGCTTACTTTGCCGTCGATGGCACAAATGGCCACGGTAACGAACACCAAGTCGGCGGCTATCTCGTCGGGCAACGAGTGAACGAGTTTCACCATAAAGGACAAAACGTTTTTGTTGTCGGCTTCTTTCACCATGACTTTGCAAGCCTCGTAGTCGAAGTCGTCGCCAAAGAACGCCTTAAACAGGGGCTCTACCGTCAAGAACTCTTCGTCGGCCAATCTGCCGTCGGCAGCCAACACGGTCAGAAGATAGGAGCAATACATATTGACGGCGACGGCGGGGTCCTCGACCGCTTCGTTTAAGGCGTTCAAGATTTTGGCACTCATTGCGTGTATGCTCAAAAAGAGGTCGCCTTTGTCTGTCTTTTCTACGGTTTTTAGCATTTCTTTCAATTCTTTCATATACATCTCCTTTGTACGTCTCTAATGCCGATGGCGGCACTAATACTATAGTATCACAATCGGCCGTTTATGGCAATAGTCTAAAATACAATTTCGCCTCCAATGCGAGCGGCGCAAGCAGGCGCCATGCACCGCCTATTGATAATCGACCTGCGCCAGATACAATCCGCACGCGTCCAACGTTTTGCCCAACCCCGTGCGGTCCTTGTCGGCGATGGCCTTGGCGATGGCGTCGGGCGTTAGCCAGCCCCAGCCCGCATAGACCAAGGTGCCCACCATTATGCGCACCATATTGTACAAAAATCCGTTGCCGCACACCCGCACTTCGATCTCGTTGCCCTGTTCGGCAACGTCTATGCTATAGATGGTACGCACCGTACTCTTGACGTGCCCGCCCGTGGCCTGCATCGCCTTGAAATCGTGTTCGCCCAGCATCACACGAGCGGCGTCGCGCATAAGCGCCACGTCGGGGCGGCGCACCACATGGCAATGCGTTTGGTACAAAAACGCGCTGGCCACGTCGCCGTAATACAGCTTGTACACATAGGTCTTGCGGCGCACGTCGAAACGCGCGTGAAAATCGTGCGGCACCTCTTTGGCCCACAACACGCGCACGTCCTCGGGCAACTTGGTATTGAAGGCATAGGGGATCTTGTCGGCGGGAATGGCCGACACCGTGTCGAAATGGGCGCACTGACACAAAGCGTGCACGCCCGCGTCGGTGCGTCCCGAGCCGTGGAATACCACGTCCTCTTGAAAAAGCTTGCGCCAAGCGGTCATCAACACCTCTTGCACGGACAAGCCGTTTTTTTGGCGTTGCCAACCGCAATAGGCGGTGCCTTTGTATTGAATACCCAGCAATACTCTACGCATATCAATGCACCCATGAGGCGACCAGGTCGTAGATCATACCGTCGAAGTCGTACCGTACCGCGCCCAACACGACTACGGCGACCAACGAGCCGAACGCCAATAGCCCCACCAAGTCGCGCCAACCAAAGCGCAAAATGCGATAGCGCGTGCGTTTGGGCGAAGCGTTGTAGCACCTGGCGTCCAACGCCAACGCCAACTCCTCCGCTCGGCGAAACGCGCCCACGAAAAGGGGTATGAGTATGGGTACCAACGCCTTGACACGTTTGAAAATGTTGCCCGTATCCAGCGAGGCGCCGCGCGCTTTTTGCGCCAACATAATGCGGTCGGTCTCCTCCATAAGGGTGGGGATCATACGCAAGGCGATGCTCATAATGACTGCCACGTCGCGCACGGGAAAGCGCACCCATTTGAGCGGCGTCATCAAACTCTCGATGGCGTCGGTCAATTCCATAGGCGTGGTGGTATAGGTGAGCAACGCGGGGCCCAGCACCAGCAACAAAATGCGCAGCGCCATCTTGGCTGCGTGCAACAGACTATCTACCGACACGGACAATATCCACCATTGCCACAATGGCTCGCCCAAGCCCGAAAAGAATACGTTGATGATAGAAATAAACAGCACCAGTACCGCCACACCCTTGACGGAGCGCAAAAGGGTGCGCAGCGGCACCTTGGCCACCAGCGTAACGGACAAAACAAACAACGCATAGGCAAAATAGCCTACGAAAGAATCCACGAAAAAGATGAGCACGATATAGGCCAAAGCCAGCACGACTTTGGCGCGCGCGTCCATATGGTGTACGCCGCTGCCGGTAGGATAGTATTGGCCGAAAACAACGTCTTTCATCGGCTACCCTCCAACGCTTTGGCTATAGCCTCGGCCAACGCTTTGGGCGTCAAACATAGGGGGACGTCCCACCCGTTTTGGCGCAAACGCGTGGAAAGTTGCACGCTGGCGGGCGTATCCAAGCCCATGTCGCGCAGTTGCTCGCCTTTGGCGAATAGCGCCGCGGGAGTAGCGTCGTATGCCAAAGTACCGTGCGACAGCACCAATACACGGTCGCAATACTCCGCAACGGCCTCCATATCGTGGCTGACCATCAGCACGGTGGGGCATACGGTGCGGTGCAACGACAGCACCATCTCCATGATTTCACGCCGCCCCACGGGGTCCAACCCCGCGGTAGGCTCGTCCAATATAAGCACTTTGGGGCGCATTGCCACCACGCCGGCTATGGCAACGCGGCGCTTTTGG
Organism: uncultured Clostridia bacterium; assembly: GCA_946648015.1. Lineage (GTDB taxonomy): Bacteria > Bacillota > Clostridia > Christensenellales > CAG-1252 > RUG14300. The sequence continues at coordinate 4,546 of CAMPCZ010000023.1, read as the reverse complement.
CCACCCGACAACTCAAAGGGGGAGCGGTCGGCTATTTCGTCGTAATCGAGACCGACCAACGCGATGGCTTGGCGAACGCGATCCTCCGTTTCCTCTGCCGAAAGGCCTGCATTGCGACAGCCAAAGCCCACGTCCTTGGCCACCGTTTCGTCAAACAACTGGTATTCGGGATACTGAAACACCATGCCCACCAAAAAACGCAAACGCTTGTAGTCGGGCCGACGCGCCGTCAGGTCGATATCGTCCACTTTTATCTTGCCTTCGGTCAGTTTGATAAGCCCGTTGAGATGCTGCATCAAGGTGGATTTGCCACTGCCGGTTTGCCCGACGACGGCAACGAATTCGCCCTCTTCCACGCGGAAGGAGACGTTGTCCAAAGCCCTCTTTTCGTAGGGGGACTTTTTCATATAGGTATAGCCCAATCCCTCTACTTCAATCGACATATCTGCTCGTACAAAGCGTCCAAATCGGACGTTCCCTTATCTACTTTCAGCCCCATATCGCCCAACAAAGTGGCAATTTTGGCCACGGGTGGCAACTCCAGCCCGCAGGAGGCGACCAGCGCCTCGTCGGCGAATAAGTCGTGCGGTTTGCCGTCGTAGGCGACGCGTCCGCGATTGAGCACCACGGCGCGCGAGGCCTCGGTGCATTCGTCCATATGGTGCGTAATGAGCACCACCGTAATGCCCGCTTCGCGATTGAGGCGGTGCAACACACGCATCACTTCGGCGCGACCTACGGGGTCGAGCATAGCGGTGCTTTCGTCCAACACCAACACCTTGGGGCGCATTGCCAACACCGAGGCGATGGCCACGCGCTGCTTCTGCCCGCCCGACAGCTTGGTCGGCGTGTGCGAGCGATACTCGTACATGCCCACGGACTCCAACGCCCAGCGCACTCTTTCCACCATCTCGTCGTGCGCTATACCCAAATTTTCGGGCCCGAAGGCCACGTCGTCTTCGATAATGCTGGCCACCATTTGGTTGTCGGGGTTTTGAAACACCATGCCCACCGTGGCACGTATGCGAAAGATGACTTCGTCCGTCTCGTCGGAGGTGGCGTCGCCATATACCACAACCTGCCCTTCTTGGGGCACCAAAAGGCCGTTCATCATTTTGGCCAGCGTCGATTTGCCGCTGCCGTTGGTGCCCAACAGCACCACGAACTCCCCTTCCTCTATGCTCAGGCTGACGCGGTCGACGGCCAAAAGATCGGCGTCGTCGACGGCATAGCGGTAGGATACGTTTTGCATAGAGATGGCTTGCATAGGCATATTATAGCACATTTGCCCCCCAACTCAAAGTGATTGGCCGCACTATTTGCCCGCGACACGCATTGACTTGTACGGTCGAATGTGGTAGGATTGAGATAGAGGTAATAGTATGCGTATTGACAAATATCTGAAAGTTTGCAGGCTCATTCGCCGCCGCACTATGGCCAACGAGGCCTGCGACAGCGACCGTATCCTCATCAACGGCAAGGTGGTAAAACCCTCCAAAGAGGTGAAAGTAGGCGACGTGGTAACGGTATGTTTCGGCAACAAGACCCTGACCGTGCGGGTGCTGTCCACTGCCGAAGTGGTGCGCAAAGAAGATGCCGCCGCGCTGTACGAGGTGATAGATGAAAATTAGCGCCATCGTCGTGGCCGCAGGCAACGCCACGCGATTCGCGTGCGACAAAATGGCTTTGCCTTTGGCGGATAGCACCGTTTGTCAAGCGGCGGTGCGCGCCTTTACGACTCACCCCGACGTTTCGCAGGTGGTGCTGGTGGTGCCGCAGGACAAAGTGGCGCAATACCGCACCCTTTTGGCCGATTGCACCGTGGTGGCGGGCGGCAAGACGCGCGCCGAAAGCGTGCAAGCGGGGCTTAGGGTCGCAACGGGCGACCACGTCCTCGTGCACGACGGGGCAAGGCCCAACGTTTCGCGTGCGCTTATCGACCGCGTGCTGTGCGCTATGGGCGAGCACTCGGCCGTGGTGCCTACCATTGCCACCGGCGACAGTTTGGTGGGGCCCGCGGGCTATTGCGACCGCAGCCAATATAGGCTGACGCAGACGCCGCAAGGCTTCGAGACCGCCCTATTACGCAAGTGCTTTGCCGATACGCAACGTCAATTTACCGACGAAGGCGCGCTGGTCGCCGAGACGGTCGAAGTCTACCAAGTGGAGGGCGACGTCGCCAACCGCAAGTTGACCTATCCTGTGGACTACTATGGCATAAGGGGCGACTTGCGCTATGGCATAGGCTACGATATACATCGTCTGAAAGAGGGGCGTAGACTGGTGCTGGGCGGCATAGAAATAGACTACGAAAAAGGTTTGGACGGCCACTCGGACGCCGACTGTTGCCTGCACGCTTTGATGGATGCCGCCCTATCGGCAATGGGGCTGGCGGATATAGGCCACTATTTTCCCAACACCCCCCAATGGAAGGACGCCGACAGCGCCGACCTATTGGCCAACGTGATGCAAACGCTGGCCCAAAAGAATGCTCGCATTGTCGCGGCGTCTATGTCCATCATAGCCGAGGCGCCGCGCCTTGGGGCATACATCGACGTCATGCGCAAGCATATAGCCGCGCTGTTGCAAATAGACCCCGACGCCGTGGGCATTGGAGTCACCACAAACGAAGGTGTACCTATGCCCGTGGCCGACCTCGCCACGACCGAGGCCATCGCGTGTATTGCCGAGGTCACGGTGCAGACCACTATGGACGTATAGGCGATTGTTTCGCACCAAAAAGCCTTGCCCCCGAAACTTCAAAGGGACAAGGCTTTTTGCTTGCGTACTCTACTATATCAAACGATAATCAGCGGCCAACTTGGCGAATTGCGGCAAACTGCGGCGGATCATATCGGTGTCCACGCAGTAGGCTATTCGCAGCCAACCTTTGGCGCCGAAGCTGTCGCCGGGAACCAATAGCAAGCCGTATTGCTTGGCGTGCTCACTGACGGCCTCGCTATCCTCTATGGGCGCCTTGACGAACAGGTAAAACGCGCCGTCGGGACGAATGCACCGAAACCCCATTTCGCAAAGAGCGTTGTAGAGCAAGTCGCGGTTGCGGCGATAGACCTCCACGTCGGAGGTGACGCCCTGCATATCGCCTACCACCCGTTGCAAAAGAGAGGGCGCGCAGACATAGCCCAACGCTCGGCCCGCGCCGCAAACGGCGGCATATACGTCCGCGGCATCGGTAGCTACGGGGTTGACGGCCACGTAACCGATGCGCTCGCCGGGCAAAGACAACGACTTGCTGTAGCTATAGCAAACGATCGTATCCGCATAAAGCTCGGGTATGTACGGCACCTCCACGTCGTAGGCGATCTCGCGATAGGGCTCGTCGGCGATCAAATAGATGGGGTGGCCGTATTGGGCGGCCTTTTGGCGGAGCAATGCCGCGAGCGATTGGAGCGCCGCACGGCTGTATACCGCACCGGAGGGATTGTTGGGGCTGTTGATGACCACGCCTTTGGTGTGCTCGTTGACGGCGGCAGCGAGCGCGGGCATATTGATGCCGCAATCCTCCTGCATGGCAAGCACCACGGGACGAGCGCCCGCGGCCTTGGCAAACACGGTGTACTCGGGAAAATAGGGCGCCATTAAGATGAACTCATCCGCCTCGCAGGCCAGCGCACGGAACACGATGGTGAGAGCCGCCGCCGCACCGCAAGTCATATAGATGTACTCGGGCGTTTGCACAGCGCCGAACGTATCGCGCAAATAGCGGGCGATTTGGGTGCGCACACCATAGTCGCCGGGCGCCGAGGTGTAGTTGTGTATGCCACGCTCGTCGGCATGGCGTTTGATGGAGTCACCCACTGCGACGGGGGGCGCGACCGAAGGATTGCCCAAGCTGAAATCGAACACACTATCCTCGCCCAACTCGGCTTTGCGCAAGCGGCCGAACTCGAACAGTTCGCGTATTGCCGAGCGATTTTCGCCCAAATTTTGCATATCTTTGTTGACCATACACTACCTCTTGGGGGCACAAACCACCCCTAACGTATTTGTTACTTATATTATATCTATTTCACAAAAATGAAGTCAATCGTAAAGCCGGCGTGCGACATAAATATTTGCAAACGCGGCCATTCGTTTGCATTTGCGCAGGCAATTATCGTACAATACATACGAGAGGTGGAATATGGATTTTGTAGAGTACATTCGACAAAACGACAAGTTTGCCATAGCAAACGGCATAGACGCGGTGGAGATCACCGATCAATACGCCATTGCCAAAGCACCCATTCGTCCCGACTGCCTCAATGCCGACGGCGTGGCGCAAGGCGGGTTCATTTTTACGCTGGCCGACCTTTGCTTTACCTACCTCAGCAACCACCTGCACCCGCGCACCGTTACCCAAACGGCTACGGCGACCTACGTCGCCCCCGCCACGGGACACACGCTGTGGGCCAAAGCCGTGGAGCTGTCGGCCTCGCGGCACAACAACGTGGTGTCGGTAACCGTTACCAACGACGAGGGCGCCACCATCGCCATCTTTCAATTCAACGGATTCATCGCCCCGCTCAAGGCATAACGGAAAGAA
>CAMPCZ010000022.1 GCA_946648015.1 uncultured Clostridia bacterium | reverse complement strand
ACTATAAAAATAGCAGCGCTACGTAGCGCTGCCGTTTTTTACTTGAATGCGTTTGCCTACAAAAGCCTCGTTTTCGGTGAATTCGGTGCAAGTCAATAACGTCTGTATGCCATCGGTGGCTTTTAGTAATGCTTCGCGCCTATTGGCGTCCAATTCGCTGAGCACGTCGTCCAACAGTAAAATTGGTTTTTCACCCGTATTCTTTTCAAAATAGGATATTTCCGCCAATTTGAGTGCCAGGGCCGCCGTGCGCTGTTGTCCTTGCGAGCCGTAGGTGCGCAGGTCTAATTGATTGCCTACTATGGCAAAATCATCGCGATGCGGGCCTGTGGCGGTGTAGCGTAAAGCCAATTCTTTGGCGTAGTTGCCGCTGAGATCGGTCAAAAGATTTTGATATACCACGTCGTAGTCGGGTGCAAAAGCGCGATTATAACGCAACTTGAGATCGTGATTTTCTCCCGCTATGGCACGATGGATAGGGTCGGCGATAGATTGCAAGGCTTCGAGAAAATCTTGCCTTGCAAGAATGATTTTGGCGCCTTCCTCGGCAAGTTGCACGTTCCAATCGGGCAATAGTGCCGCCAGATCTTCTACCGTGCGCGCTTCTTTGATGAGAGCGTTGCGGTTTTCGAGTATTTTGTTGTAGCGTGCCAAAGCGGTGTAGTAGGGCTTGCTTTGCTGACAAAGGCTTATATTGACAAAGCGGCGTCTTTCCTGTGGGTCGGCCTTGACGATTTTGAGTTCGTCCGGCGCAAAAAACACCACGTTGACCACGCCCATTAATTCGGCCATTTTTGTGATGCCAACGCCGTCTATGGCGATTTTTTTTGCATTTGGCAAAAGGTGAACGTCCACACGGTGCGAACGATATTTTTTGTCTACCCAAAGCGTAACGTGCGCTTCCGAAGCGCCCATCATAATCATCTCTTTGTCCCGCGAGGCGCGCGGGCTCTTGCCCACGCCGCACAAATAGATCGACTCGACCAAATTGGTTTTGCCGGCTGTGTTGAGACCCTCTATAACGTTGAGAGAGGGACAAAAGTCCACCGTCTGGTGGGTGTAGTTGCGAAACGTGGTGAGCGATACTTTTGTTACGTTCATATAGTTATTGTAGCCTTTATGCAGCCAAAAATCAACATTTTTATAAAAAACACTTTACTAAAAATTCTATATATTATATAATATACTATAATATAATAATGCGCGCATATACGCGCGCGCACGTTAATAAAAGGCATATAGCCAAACGGAGGAACTATGGATAACAAAGTGGAAACTGCCTACAATCAGGACCAGATACAGGTGCTGGAAGGCTTGGAACCTGTGCGCGTACGCCCCGGTATGTACATTGGTAGCACCGACGAGCGCGGCTTGCACCATTTGGTGAGCGAAATCGTTGACAACTCTATCGACGAGGCGTTGGCCGGCTACTGCACCCATATCGAAGTGACCATCAACAAAGACGGCTCGGTGACCGTGGTGGATAACGGCCGCGGTATTCCCACCGGTATCAAACCCGAAGAGGGCGTTTCGGCTGTGGAATTGGTGTTGACCAAATTGCACGCGGGCGGAAAGTTCGGCAACGGCGGATATACCATATCGGGTGGTTTGCACGGCGTTGGCGTATCGGTCGTGAATGCTTTGAGTGAATGGCTCGAGGTAGAGGTGCGCCAACTCGGGCACGTATTTTGGCAACGTTTTCAACGCGGTATACCCGACGATAGGCTCAAAGTGATAGGTGATTCGGACGAAACGGGTACCAAAGTTACCTTCTATCCCGATATCGAAATATTCGAGACCATCACCTTCAAATATGAGGTGCTGTCTACTCGTCTACGCGAGTTGGCTTTTCTCAATAAAGGGCTCAAAATCACCCTTTGCGATCTGCGCGGCGCCGAGGAGCGCAAGGACGTATTTCTGTATGAAGGCGGTATAGCGCATTTCGTAGAAGAATTGAGCGCCATGCACGAAAATATGTTTGAAAAACCCCTCTATTTTGAGGAGTCTTTCGAGGAAAAAGGCAAAGGCAAAACCATTTCGGGCGAGGTGGAAATAGCAATGCAATACAACGACACCTACAACGAGATATTGTATGCCTATGCCAACAATATAAATACCGAGGAAGGCGGCACCCATTTGGACGGATTCAAGGCCGCTTTGACTCGTATCATCAATGATTACGGTCACAAAGAGAATATTCTGAAAGAAAACGACAAGTTGACAGGCGACGACGTGCGTGAAGGGCTTGTATGCGTCATCTCCGTCAAGTTGACCGACCCCCAATTCGAGGGACAAACCAAAACCAAATTGGGCAATAGCGAGATGCGCTCGGTGGTCAGCCGCGTGATGAGCGAATGCTTCGGCACGTATTTGGAGGAGCATCCCAAGGAGAGCCGCGAGTTGATCATGCGCTCCATCACCGCCCAAAAGGCCCGCGAAGCCGCGCGCAAAGCGCGAGAAGAGGCCCGCCGCAAATCCCCCTTGGAGTCGGCTTCGTTGCCCGGCAAATTGGCGGATTGTTCGGATAAAGACCCCTCTAAATGCGAGATCTTTTTGGTGGAGGGCGACTCGGCAGGCGGCACGGCCAAGACGGGCAGAGATCGCCGTTTTCAGGCGATTTTGCCTTTGCGCGGCAAGATTTTGAACGTAGAAAAGGTGCGCATACACCGCGCGTTGGAAAATGAAGAGATCAAATCTATGATCACCGCTTTCGGTTGCGGTATAGGCGAGGATTTCGACGAGAGCAAGTTGCGCTACAACAAGATCATTTGCATGACCGATGCCGATGTGGACGGCTCGCACATTCGCATATTGATGCTCACCTTCTTCTATCGGTTTATGAAGCCCCTTATCGAGTTGGGACACGTATTCATTGCCCAACCCCCGCTCTACAAAATTCAAAAGGGCAAACAGGAACTGTATTTCTACGACGACGCCGCTTTGGAAGAATATTATGAGCAAAACGGACGCAAGTCGGGCGATCTGCAACGCTACAAAGGTTTGGGCGAAATGAGCGAGGAACAATTGTGGCAAACCACGATGAACCCCGCCACGCGCACTATGGTGCAAGTAACGATGGAAGACGCCGTCAAGGCCGAAGAAATATTTACCTTGCTGATGGGTGATCAACCTGAGTTGAGGCGCCAATTTATCGAAGAAAACGCAACCATCGTCAAAGATCTGGACGTATAACGAGGTGTGTGTATGAGCAAAAAGAGAGAAGAATACGAGGAGATAGTAGATAATACCAAAATTATTCACGTTGACGTAGAGCACGAGATGAAACACAGTTTCATTGCCTATGCCATGGCCGTCAACGTCAGCCGCGCCATACCCGACGTGCGCGACGGTCTCAAACCCGTGCATCGCCGCATTTTGTACGCAATGAACGAGTTGGGGCTGGATTATGACAAACCCACCCGCAAATGCGCGCGTATCGTAGGTGACGTTTTGGGTAAATATCACCCCCATGGCGACAGCGCCGTATACGACGCCTTGGTGCGTTTGGCGCAAAACTTCACCATTCGTTGCCCCTTGGTGTTTGGCCAAGGCAACTTCGGTTCGGTAGACGGCGACCCTGCCGCCGCCCAGCGTTATACCGAGGCCAAATTGTCGCGTATAGCCGCCGAAATGCTGCGCGATATAGACAAAAAGACGGTGGATTTCTACCCCAACTTTGACGATACGTTGATGCAGCCCACCGTGTTGCCCGCGCGTTTTCCCAACTTGCTGGTCAACGGCGCCGACGGTATTGCCGTGGGTATGGCCACCAGCATTCCCCCGCACAATTTGGGCGAGGTGATCAACGCAACCGTGGCTTTGTTGGACAACCCCGATTGCACGGTGGACGATCTGTTGCAATACGTGCCTTGCCCCGACTTTCCTACGGGTGGCATCGTGATGGATATAGACAGCATACGCCAAGCCTACCGCACCGGCCGTGGCAGTTGTATCATTCGCGCCAAGACCGAGATAGTGGAACACAACGGCCGTAGCCGCATCATCGTGCGCGAGTTGCCCTATCAGGTAAACAAAGCCAAACTCATCAAGTATATTGCCGATATGGTCAAGGACAAACGCATAGAGGGCATCGCCGACATCAACGACGAGTCGGATCGCAAAGGTATGCGTTTGGTCATCGACGTCAAAAAGGAATTCAACGCCCGCGTGGTGCTCAACACCCTCTTTAAGCATTGCGATCTGCAAATCAGCTACAGCATGATCTTCTTGGCGCTCAACCAAGGCTATCCGCGCATTATGAATCTCAAAGAGATTTTGGAAGCCTACATCAAGCATCAGCAGGAAGTGATAGAGCGCCGCACCCGTTTCGACCTCGAAAAGGCCTTGGAGCGCGAGCATATCCTCAAAGGTTTGGTGATCGCCCAACAAAATATAGACGAAGTGGTGGCACTCATTCGCGCCAGCGCCGACAAAAACGACGCGCAGGTCAAATTGATGGATCGCTTTGGTCTGAGCGAAAAGCAAGCCAACGCCATATTGGAGTTGCGTTTGCAGCGTCTGACCGCTCTCGAAGTAGACAAACTGATAGAGGAGTTGGACGCCTTGGAGAAAGCTATTGCCGAGTACCGCGACATATTGGCCAATCCCCAACGCATCAACGGCATCATTCGCGACGAAATGTTGGAGATCGAAAAGAAATATAGCACCGAGCGCCGCAGCGAATTGAGTTATGAGGGCTGCAATATCAACGTGGAGGACCTTATCGACCGCGAGGATATCGTCATCAGCCTGACCAAAGAGAACTATATCAAACGCTCCTCTATGGACGAATTCAAGAGCCAGCATCGCGGCGGCATAGGCATTACGGCCCACCGCGCCAAAGAGAGCGACCAAGTGCAAAAACTCTTTGTATCTTCTACGCACGATAATCTGTTTTTCTTCTCGGATTTCGGCAAAGTATACGTATTGAAAGGGTACGAGATCCCCGACGCCAGCCGCGTGGGCAAGGGGCGCACCATCAACAATATCATCAACATAGAGCAGGACGAAAAGATTACCACCATCTTGCGTATCAGCGAGCAAGACGCCGAAAACCGCGAGGGCTATTTGATGTTGGCCACCCGCAAAGGCAAGATCAAAAAGACCCCCGTAGAGGAGTTCTTTAGCATACGCAGTTCGGGTAAGATCGCCATCAAAATGGACGACGACGATCAACTCGTGGCGGCGTGCTTCGTCAAAGAAGGCGACCAAGTGTTGTTGGCCAGCAGCATAGGCAAGTGCATTCGTTTCCTGTCCGACTCCGTGCGTCCCATGGGGCGCTCCGCTTACGGTGTGAAGTCGATGGATATAGACGGAGACGACTATATCGTGAGTATGAACAAGATAGAGGAAGGCAAGCAAGTGCTGACCGTAACCACCAACGGCTACGGCAAACGTACCGACTTGGACGAGTTCCGCGTGCAAGGCCGCGCCGGCAAGGGCGTGATGGCAGGCAAATTCAACGACAAGACGGGCCGTATAGTAGACCTGAAGATCGTGGACGAAACGGGCGACGTATTGCTCATCACCGCCAAAGGCATTATCATTCGCACCCATATAGACGAAGTGAGCCTTATCGGCCGCACCGGGCAGGGCGTGCGCATCATGAAGACGGGCGCCGGCGAAGTGGTGGCCGTGGCTTTGGCTCCCTATTACGCCGAAAACGACGAACCCGCCGCGGAGGAGGATACCGATACGGTACAAGAAGACGTCGAAGTGGCCGAAGAAGGGGCGCAAGATGCCGAAACCGCTACGACCGACGGCGAGGACAACGTCTAAAAAGCGCAAAATCGTCAAAAAATGAAAATGGGGGTTGCATTTGCAACCCCTTTTCTTGTATCATCTCAATAGGGGGTGCCGCCTATGAAACAAGTTATTTGTATCCTTTTGATCGTTTGCCTACTGATGGTTGCGGCGGCTTGCGCCGCGCCCGATGGCAAAACGCCCCAATACGAGGAAGAATATAAACTGCACGACGGCACCAAAGCCATCGTTATTTTGCCGGGGCTACTGGCAAGCGGATTGTACGACGTCGAAACGGGCGAAGCGCTGTGGGACCCCATAGAGGGGGACGACGTGGATATGTTGGAGTTTATGGGCGTGTACGACCAAACGCACCAAAACGTTACCATAGACACCGCGCTCAACGAGTTTTGGTCGCTGTGGGATATCGTCAGCGATATTTTGGCGGACAACGATCGCAGTCTGATGCGGCGCATTATGTGTGACGACTTAGGCGAGCCGTCCGCGGTGGCTGCGGCTGTACCTACCGACTACGAGGGACATATCAAATACGGCGCCCTCAACAGCTACAAGTGGTGGGTAGAGGGGCTGAAAGAGGTCTATGGCGAGCAGTATGAAGTGGTGGTATACAACTACAACTGGTTGACCGATACGCGCTATGCCGCCCGCGATTTTGCCGAATTTATGCGGCGCAACAACTATACCGACAGCATACTGATAGGCCACTCGATGGGGGGTATCGTGGGCAGCGAATATTTGGCACTTGGCGCAGAAAACCGCGCACGTATCGACAAATTCATAGCCGTGGCGGTGCCTTTCTACGGCTCCTATATGGCGTGTACGACCCTCGAAAATCCCTATGGATTTATGCAACTCATAGACGATATGCTATCGAGCGTCAGTTTCGATGCCGACTCGCCTTTGAGCCTATTGGACCTTGGCGGCGTGCGCGATGGGATCGGCAAGCTGTATGACAAGATGATCATACCCTTTTTGTACAATATGAAGTCGGTCTACCAATTGTTGCCCTCTGCCGAACTGCTGCGGCTGCAAGAGGACATAGAGGGCGACGGGATCTATGAAGACGGTCGCCGCATAGATGCCGCGGCACTGTTTGATTGGTATAGATCGCGCCCCTTTGCGCGTACCGACCCCAGGGCAACCAAAGCGGCCGCCGCATCGCTGGAGGAGCGCGCCATCTTTGCCGATTGGCAGGCCTACCGCGACGGTTTCTACGTAGATAAGCCCGAGGGCAAAACGTTTTCGTGCGATTTGGTGGACACCTACTATTTGGTGGGCGTGGGACATAGCACTACCACCGCGCTGGTGGTAGAGGGCGAGCGCCGAGTGGGGCAAGATACCCGCGACGGCGACGGCACGGTGCCCACCCTTTCGGCAACGCGCGGGCGTAGCCTTGCCGACGACCACGTTTATGCGGTGGAAGGTATGACGCATATCCCCATGGGTTGCCTGTGGGCGGGCGGTCAAAAAGAGGCCGTGTTGGCCATTATCGGTAGCGGTGAGTAGTGCGATAGCAAGCAAAAGCGTATCGTTCCATTTACTATATAGTACGCGTTAGTGCGCGCGTGCGTATACGCAAAAAGAATAAGAAAAACCCACTGCGTCGCATGGTGCGAAGTAGTGGGTTTTTGTTGCGGTCATGCCCCGACTATGCGAATAGCGAGGGCAATAGAAGCGGATTAGTCGCGGCTGCCGGGCACGGTGCCTTTGAAGGGCAACAAGGCCATTTGGCGAGCGCGTTTGATGGCGGTGGTAACGGCGCGTTGATGTTTGGCGCAGGTACCGGTGGAACGACGAGGAGAGATCTTGCCGTTTTCGCTGACGAACTTTTTGAGACGATTGATGTCCTTGTAGTCAACGGTGTCTTTCTTTTCCACGCAGAAAATGCAAACCTTCTTTTTGGCGGGTTTGCGAGCGGGACGTTTTGCTACTTTTTCTTCGTTGTTGGTTTTCTTTTCCATTATCTATACCTCACAGACTTTCGATTAGAAGGGAAGGGTGTCGTCGGCGGGCTTCAAATCGCCGATGGCAGGAGCGCCGTCTTCCTCGGCAGCACCCTTCGTGGTGAGAAATTGCACCTCGTCGGCTACAATCTCGGTTACATAACGCTTGTTGCCGTCATTGCCGTCGTAAGAACGGTTTTGAATGCTGCCCGAAATGGCGACCTTGCTGCCTTTCTTGAGAAAACGCGCGCAGTTGTCGGCTTGGGCACGCCATGCGATCACGGTGAAGAAATCCGTATCTTGTTTGCCATAGCTGCGCGAAACGGCCACGGTAAACTTGCACACGGACAAACCGTTGTTGGTTTGGCTGAGCTCGGGATCCTTGGTCAAGTTGCCGATCAAAATCACTCGATTCATACTTCCCTCCTTATTCGCACGCGGTTACCAATTCGCGCACGATAGACTCGTTATTACGCATTTGACGCTCGAGCTCGGCGACGAAAGCGCCTTCGGCTTCGAAAGCCATATTGACGTAGTAACCCTCGGACTTAAAGTTGATCTTGTAAGCATACTTGCGAGTGCCCCATTTGTCGATAGCGGTTACTTTGCCGCCGTTCGCTTGGATGAGGTCGCCGAATTTGTTTACAATCTCGGTCTTCTTGTCGTCCGCCACATCGTTGTCGATGATGTACAACACTTCATACTTGCTCATTTCTATACCTCCTTTTGGTCTAATGGCCCCCGCTTTGGCGGGAGCAAGGCGCGCATCTTGTGCGCTGTTTTACATTATATAATGCAATATAGAGTTTTAGCAAGCGTTTTGTAATAGTTTTTCTCTACATTTTGTGCTTTTTTTCGAGCGGAAAAAAATGCGCATTTTCAAAAAAAGGCGGCTAAAAACATTTGACAAAACCAAATAGCTTCCTTTACAATCAATGCATAAAACACAAACAACCTCGCCAATATAATTTCGGTATAAAGGTCCGTAAGTCTCTACCGTTTCGCCAAAAAGAAACGACTATTGGATAAAAGGTTCTTTTTTCCCTTTTATATTGGCAGGCACGGCATCGTCCTGTCAATTTGTTTATATGGAACTATTGGAACGAAGAATCAAACAAAGCGGCACGGTCATAGGGACCAATATCCTCAAGGTGGACAGTTTCCTCAACCACCAACTGGATATCGCGCTTTTGTGCGAACTCGGGCGGGACGTCTACCATCACTACCAAAACTGCGCAGTCAACAAAATCCTCACGATAGAGGCCTCGGGCATAGCCTACGCTTGTATGACGGCGCAGTTTTTTGATTGCAACGTGGTATTTGCCAAAAAGAAAGGCGCCGCCAATCAATCCGCCGACGTGTACACCGCCAACGTGCACAGTTTTACGCACGGGAACGACAACGTTATAGCCGTGGATCGCCGCTATCTCAAAGCGGGCGACCGCGTGTTGATCATGGACGACTTTTTGGCGCACGGCGAGGCCATTCGCGGCCTTATGGCCCTGGTGGCGCAGTCGGGCGCCACGCTGGTAGGCGCGGCCGTCGCGGTGGAAAAGGGATTTCAGGGCGGTGGCGACAGCCTCAGACAAGAGGGTTTGGAGGTGTATAGCCAAGCCATCGTGGACAAAATGAGCGAAAGCGAGATCGTGTTTCGCCCCAACAAATAGCAATCGCGCCCCGTGCGCTACACATAATTCAAAAGAAATTTTTATGGAGGATAAAAAATTTATGAAGAAAACTCTCATCACCATCATCGCCGTCGTCGTGGTCGCTTCCATGTTGGTAGCCAGCCTTGCCGGTTGCAGCAAAGTGTTCAAAAAGGGTATCACCGAAAAAGTGGAACTCTCCGAGATCAAAATCGGTTTGATTTGCTTGCACGACAAGAACTCCACCTATGACAAGAACTTCATCGAGGCCATGGAGCAAGCCCAAGTTGACTTGGGATTGAAAGACGACCAAGTCGTCATCGCTACCGGTATCCCCGAGGGCGATGAGTGCTACCAAAAAGCCTGCGAATTGGCGGAAGCCGGCTGCAACATCATTATGGCCGACAGCTTTGGCCACGAGGACTACATGATCAAGGCCGCCAAAGAGTACCCCACCGTGTTGTTTGCGCACGCCACCGGTACCAAAGCCGCCGAGACCAATCTTGACAACTTCGTCAACGCCTTTGCCGCCATCTACGAAGGCCGCTACTTGGCCGGCGTCGTCGCGGGTATGAAACTGCAAGAGTTGGTGGCCGCCGGCAAACCCGCCAAAGTCGGTTATGTCGGTGCCTACACCTATGCCGAGGTCATCTCGGGCTACACCTCTTGGTTCCTGGGCGTCAAATCCATCGTGCCCGAAGTTACCATGGAAGTGACCTTCACCGGTAGCTGGTACGACGAGACCGCCGAGAACACCGCCGCCAACACCCTGATCGACCGTGGCGCCGTGCTCATTTCGCAACACGCCGACTCTATGGGCGCTCCCAATGCTTGCGAAGCCAAAAACGTGCCCAACGTCAGCTACAACGGCTCCACCGCCGCTGCTTGCCCCAACACCTTCCTCATTTCCAGCCGCATCAACTGGACTCCCTACTACACCTATTTGGTTGAGTGCAGACAAAACGGCGTCAAGCCCGACAAGGACTACGTCGGCACCATTGCCACCGGTTCCGTGCAATTGACCGGCCTCGGCACCGCCGTTGCCGCCGGCACCAGCGACAAGTTGACCGAAGTCAAAGCCCAACTCGCCGCAGGCACCCTCAAAGTGTTCAGCGTAGACATCGCCAATATGACCGTTGGCGGCCAACCCGTGACCACTGCCAAATTGGGCAGCACCGAGTTGGTGAGCGACGGTTACTATCACGAGTCCATCTATCGTTCGGCGCCCAGCTTCGATCTGCGCATCGACGGCATCACCTTGTTGGACGAGAAATATTAATTGACATGAAGTTGTCTGCTTTGGCAGCATAACGACAAAAGGAAAGGGGACTATCGGCTCATTCGATAGCCCCCTACGTCCTTTTTAGAACGCACTACTATGGAAAAGAACTTAGCAATCGAAATGGTTGGCATTACCAAAGCCTTTGGCACCAAGGTAGTGGCCAACAAAAACGTGAGTATGGACCTGCGCGAAGGGGAAATATTGTCTTTGCTCGGCGAGAACGGCAGCGGCAAGACCACCCTGATGAATATGATAGCGGGCATCTACACTCCCGACAGCGGCAAAATATACGTGCGGGGTGAAGAGGTCGTTATCAAATCGCCCATCGACGCATACAGCCACCACATCGGTATGATACACCAACACTTCAAACTGGTGGATCTGTTTACCGCGGCGGATAACGTCATTTTGGGCGAAAAATTCGATAACGTAGAAAAAAACGAGGGCAGAGCGGACAACGGCGCGGCGCGCTTTGGCCGACGCATCGCCTTCGAGTGGCTTAGACGCAACCGCGTGCGCGAGTTGCAAAAAATAGTGGACCAATACGGGTTTGGCATAGATCTCAAACGTAAAATATACGATATGTCGGTGTCCGAAAAACAAACCGTCGAGATCATCAAGGCCTTGTATCGCGGCGCGGATATTCTCATTTTGGACGAGCCCACCGCCGTATTGACGCCCCAAGAAATAGATAAACTTTTCGCCGTGTTGCGCAAGATGCGCGACGAGGGCAAGAGCATCATTATCATTACGCACAAACTCAACGAGGTGATGGCTATATCCGACCGCGTGGCGGTGTTGCGCAAGGGCGAGCATATAGCCACCGTGGACACGGCCACCACCAACGAAAAGGAATTGACCGATATGATGGTGGGCCAAAAAATGGACCTCAATATCGAGCGCGAAATGCCCCAAAATCCCAAACCTCGCTTGTTTATCAACGATATGACGGTGGTCAACAAAGAGGGCAGGACTATGGTGGACGGCGTCAGCTTCGAGATAAACGGCGGCGAAATATTGGGCATTGCCGGCATATCGGGCAACGGCCAAAAGGAATTGCTGGAGGGCATAGCGGGCTTGCAACCCATGGCCAAAGGCGAGGTGATATTCCACAACCCCAAAGAGAACAAACCCGTTACCTTTTTTCACAACGACCTCAAGCAGATCAAGGCCAAGGCGGAGGCGGGTATGTTCCACTATCCCGACGGACAACGCGTGGTGCTCAAGGGTATGCGCGACAAAGACATAGTCGAGTTGGTCAACAAAGAGCAGATCCTCTACTATGAGGACGAGATCATCAATCTCAAAGACCGCACGCCCCGCGAGATACAGGAGTTGGGCATCAAACTCAGCTTTGTGCCCGAGGACAGACTCAATATGGGCTTGGTGGGCAACATGAGCATAGTGGACAATATGATGCTACGCTCCTACCGCAAGGGCAAGTCCATCTTTGTCAACCGCAAGCGTCCCAAACAGTTGGCGGACGAGATCATACAGGATCTGGAGGTCGTAACGCCCAGCGACATGACCCCCGTGCGCCGACTGTCGGGCGGCAACGTGCAAAAGGTGCTGGTCGGCCGCGAGATAGCCTCCAGCCCCAAGGTGTTGATGGCAGCCTACCCCGTGCGCGGCTTGGATATCAACAGCAGCTACACCATCTACAACCTTTTGAACGCGCAAAAGAAAAAGAACGTGGCCGTCTTGTTCGTAGGCGAAGACCTGGACGTGCTGATGGCATTGTGCGACCGCATACTGGTGCTTTGCGGCGGCAAGGTGTCGGGCATTGTGGACGCAAGAAACATCACCAAAGAGGAGATCGGCCTTTTGATGACCAAAGTACCCGACGACGTGCAGAAATATGACTACGACAACGCAAAGGAGGGCGAGAGCAATGACTAAGCAAAAACACGCAAAAGAGCCCTTGATGCACCTTACACGCAGATTGAATTTTTCGCCCAAATACGCATGGGCCATTCGCATAGGCGCCTTCGTGCTGTCCATATTGGTGTGCGCCATCGTCACCACCATATTGTCGCCCAAGGCCAACGTAGGGTTTTTCTTCCGCTACTTGTTTACGGGCACGTTCGGTACCACCCGCTTGATTTGGGCGCTTTTCCGCGATTTGGCCATATTGCTGTTGTTGGCATTGGCCGTTACGCCTTGCTTCAAGATGCGCTATTGGAACATAGGTGGCGAAGGGCAGGCCCTTATGGGTTGCTTGGGCGCGGCGGTCATCGTCAGCCAACTGTACGGCAAAATGGCCACGCCCCTGGTGCTTATCATCGCGTTGGTGGTGGCCATAGGCTTTGGCGCGGTGTGGGCGGTAATACCCGCTTTGTTCAAGGCAAAGTGGAACACCAACGAAACGCTGCTTACCCTTATGTTCAACTATATCGCCGGCTGCTTGGGCGCGTTTTTCGTCAAAAAAGCCGACCCCAATACCACGGGTAGCTTGTCCTTTTTGGACAGCATCGGCAACGCCGGCAACATAGGTAGCAACCAGTTTATTCTCATCATCATCATAGCCACCGTCATCACCACCTTGATGGCCGTATATCTCAAATACAGCAAGCACGGGTACGAAATAACGGTGGTCGGCGAAAGCCCCAATACCGCCAGATACGTGGGTATCCACAACAAAAAGGTCATCATTCGCACCTTGGTGTTGTGCGGCGTGTTGTGCGGCATAGTAGGGTTTATGATGGTGTGCTTCAAAGATCACTCCTTCAAGGCCGAGTCGGCGACGGATACCACGGTGGGTGGCTTGGGCTTTACGGCCGTGCTCATCTCGTGGCTGGCACACTTCAATCCCTTGGCGATGGTGCTCACCTCTTTCTTGGTAGTG
Organism: uncultured Clostridia bacterium; assembly: GCA_946648015.1. GTDB lineage: Bacteria > Bacillota > Clostridia > Christensenellales > CAG-1252 > RUG14300. Next base: position 6,780 of record CAMPCZ010000022.1, on the reverse strand, counting down.
TTCATCACCAGAGGCGCCAAAAACGTGGGCGACTATGCGCGCTTGGGCGCCAACTATCCCTCGATGATGGTGGGCATCTTCTTCTTCTTTATCATCGCCACCGAGTTCTTTATCAACTTCAAGATCTCTTTCCGCCAAAAAGGCGAGTTGCCCAAAGAGCCCGACGATTTGATCAAGTCGAGCGAGGAGACCGCGGATAAGACGCGGGCGCAATCGGCCGACGCGGCCGCGGCAACCCCGGCAAGCGCAACGGAGGCATAACTATGACGATACTTGTTTCTATGATACAGCAGGCAATACACTTCGGCGCCGTGTTTCTCTATGGCTCCACCGGCGAGACCATCGTGGAAAAATCGGGCCACCTCAACCTCGGTATGCCCGGCATCATGTGTTTGGGCGGCGTAGGCGGCTGTTTGGGTGCCTATTGGGCATTCCAAGGCGGCTGGTCAACGTTTTGGGTGGTGCTTTTGGCCGTGATCATGGCCATGGCGTTCGGCGGACTGGGCGGTCTTTTGTACGGCTTGTTTACCATCACCTTGCGTTGCAACCAAAACGTTACGGGCCTTACGCTCACCACCTTCGGCGCGGGCGTATTGGGCTTTTGGGGCACGCAAATGGGCGACAAGGGCATTACCTTTGCGCCGGCAAGCCGTATGTTTTGGACGCCTGTCGACAGCACTGCCAACTGGTTTAGCCAAATCTTTCTTTCCCACGGCCCCTTGGTGTATTTGGCCATCGCCATCGCCATTGTCGTGGCCGTCTATATGAATCATACCCGCAAAGGTCTGGCCTTGCGCGCGGTCGGCGAAAATCCCGCCGCTGCCGACGCTGCCGGTATCAACGTCATAGCGCACAAATACGTTTCGTGCGTGCTGGGCGCGGCCATCGCCGGCATCGGCGGTGCGTTCTACCTGTTGGATTGCACCCAAGGCTCGTTGGAGTACGTCATCGACGCCATGGGTTGGCTGGCGGTAGCATTGGTCATCTTTTCGCTGTGGCGGCCGGGCATCGGCATCTTCGGCGCCTTTATTTTCGGCTTTTTGTATCGCTTGCCCTACAACATTACGGGCGTTGCTTTGGCCGAAAAGGAACTGCTCAAGGTCATTCCCTATGCCGTTACGGCGCTGGTGCTCATCATCATCAGCTTCTTCAACAAGCGTGAGACCCAACCCCCCGCCGCATTGGGCTTGCCCTATTTCCGCGAGGATAGATAGCCCCGCCAAACTTTGACAAGAAGACCGCCCGCAAGGGCGGTTTTTTGTAGGGACAAAGTATAGACAAACCCAAGGGGTTTGCGCTATAATATTGCATAATGGGCGAGTATGCCCCCAAGGAGAACGTATGGCTTATTATATAGGCATAGACATTGGCGGAATGAGCATAAAAGTGGGCGTAGTAGACCAAGACGGCAACATCTTGGGCAAGTGCGCCGCCCCCACGCCGCTGGGCGACGCGGCCAAAGCCGTGGACGTGATGGCGGATCTGTGCCGCGACGCGGCCAAAGCGGCCGGCGTTTCGTGGCAAGATATACGGGCGGTGGGCGCGGGTGCGCCCGGTACGGTATGCGACGGCGTGGTGACCTACGCCACCAATTTGGGCTGGTATGGCGTGCCCTTGGCCGATATGCTCGGCAAGGCCACCGGCAAGGCCGCCGCCGTGGGCAACGACGCCAACTGCGCTCTGATTGCCGAGTGGCGGTTGGGTGTCGCCCGCGGCAAAGACAACGTGGCCATGATCACCTTGGGCACGGGCATCGGCACGGCTTTTGTGGCCGACGGACATCTGCTTTTGGGCAACGGCTCCGCGTCGGGCGAGGGCGGACACCAACGCATCAAACATTTGGGGCGCAAATGCAGTTGCGGCCGAGAGGATTGCTGGGAGTTGTACGCTTCGGCGACCTCGCTGCTGCGCCGCACCGAGGCCCTCATTGCCGCCGAGCCCCAAGGGATATGCGCCGCCGTGGCCAAAGAGCGCGGCCAAATAGACGGATATGTGCTGTTTGCCGCCATAGAGCGGGGCGACAGGTCGGCGCAGGCCGTATTGCAACAGTTGCAAGAGGACATCGTGGACGGATTGGTCAACATAGCCAACATTTTGCGCCCCGAGATCATCGTGATGGGCGGCGGCATTTGCGCCCAAGACAGGTTGGTATCCCCCTTGGAGGATATGGTCAACAGTCGCACGTTGGGCGGCGCGGGCAATCCGCACGTGTTTATCGTCAAACCCCGCTTTTTTAACGACGCGGGCATCGTAGGCGCAGCGGCGCAGGTGATGGAATGAGCAGCTATCAGGAGATTTGGAGCAAAGTAGACAAGCCCGCTCGCTATGTGGGCGGCGAATATAATTGCCCCACCATGCGCAAGGAAGGCGTGCGCTTTTGTATGTGTATGCCCGATCTCTACGAGGTGGGTATGAGCAACCTGGGGTTGCGCCTTTTGTATCATCGCATCAACGATATGCAAAGCGCCGAGTGCGAGCGTTGTTTTGCGCCCGCTTTGGACTGTGCCGCGCTGTTGCGCGAGGCGAATTTGCCTTTGCCCAGCATCGAAACGCAAACCCCCCTTGCCGACTTCGATATGGTGGGCTTTTCGGTACAATACGAAATGTTGTATAGCAACGTTTTGTATATGCTCGACTTGGCGCACATACCGTTTTGGGCCAAAGATCGGGACGAGCGCTATCCCATATTGGTGGCGGGCGGCCCTTGCGCCGTCAATCCCGAACCGTTCGCCGAGTTTTTCGATATCATAGACATAGGCGAGGGCGAGGATATGCTGCCCGAGATCATCGAGGTCTACCGCAAGCATCGCGCTTCGCCCAACGGCTACGACAAGGCCGCCTTTTTGCGCGACGTGGCTCGAGTAGAGGGCGTATACGTGCCCGCGCTCAACACGCCCGAGGCGCGCAGCGTAGTCAAAAAACGCTTTTTGCCCGACTTCGAGAACGCCTACTACCCCGAGGCGCAGTTGGTGAGCAATATCGAGATCGTGCACGACCGCGCTATGGTCGAATTGTATCGCGGGTGCGCCAACGGTTGCCGCTTTTGCCAAGCCGGCTTCTACTACCGCCCCTTGCGCTATCGCAGCGCCCAAAAAGTGGCCGACATCTGCAAGGGCGTCATAGACCGCACGGGCTATGCCGAAATATCCTTGGGCAGTTTGTCTACGGGCGACTACCCGCATTTGCGCGAGTTGTTGCACACGTTGCGCCCCGAGGCCGACCGCAGACACGTCAATTTGGCGTTGCCTTCGCTTCGGCTCGACACCTTTGACGGCGAGTTTTCGGAAGGCGCGCGCAAGTCGTCTTTGACCTTTGCCCCCGAGGCGGGTACGCAAAGGCTAAGGGACGTCATCAACAAAAACATCACCGACGAGGACATCAATCGCAGTTTGACCCTTGCTTTTCGGCAGGGTTACAACAGCGTCAAACTCTATTTTATGCTGGGCCTACCCACCGAAACCGACGAGGATCTGGCGGGCATTGTGGAGATTTGTTCGCGCATACGCGCGCTCTATCGTGCCGAGACGGGCAAAAAGGACGTTACCGTTTCGGTCAGTTGCAACGCCCTCATTCCCAAGCCCCTCACGCCCTTCCAGTGGGAGGCGCAGATCAGCACCCAAGAGATGTTGCGCCGCCAACTGTTGCTCAAAAACGCGTTGCGTGCGGTGAAGGGCGTTACTTTTCACTACCACGACAACACCGTCAGCGAGTTGGAGGGCATTTTTGCCCGTGGCGACCGCCGATTGGCAAAGGTGATAGAATACGCCTATCGCCACGGCGCGTGCTTCGACGGCTGGACGGAACATTTTAAGTACGACGTGTGGAAAGAGGCGATTGCGGCGTGCGGCATAGACGAGCGCGTCTATCTGGATAGCCAACCGTTGGACAAACCCCTGCCGTGGGAGTTTATCGACTGCGGCGTGACCCGCGGGTATTTGTTGCGTGAGCGCGAGCGCGCCTATCGCAACGAGGCCACGCCCAGCTGCCTCAAAGGCTGCCAAGGGTGCGGGTGCAAGTGCGCCGCCATCGGCAAAGGGGGTGGAGTATGATCACGCTCAAATATTGCAAGCGGGACGCGTTGATATACGTGTCCCACATCGACTTGTTGCGCCATATGGAGCGCACGTTGCGGCGTACCGATCTGCCCGTTGCCTATAGCCAAGGGTACAACCCGCATATGCTGGTCAATTTGGGCATAACGTTGCCTTTGGGTGTGGCCAGCGCGTGCGAATACGTTACCGTAGACGTGGACGTGTCCCCCGCCGTCTTTTTGGCGCGTTACAATGCCTGTTGCCCTGCGGGGCTTGCGGGCTTGGCGGCGTGGCAAGTGCCCAAAAATCCCAATTTGGCGGGCGTCGTGTCCGCTGCGGACTATCGCTTTGCGGGCGCGTTGGGCGACAAATCCGCCGCCGTGGGAAGGTTGGCCGCCAGGGGCAGTTACGTTATTGCCTATCCCACCAAAAAAGACCCGTCTGCCCAAAAGGACGTGGCGCCTTTGCTCTATGCGTTGCGCGCCGATCGAGAGGGGCTCAACGTGTGTATGGCCGCAGGCAACACCACCGTGCGACCCCAATCGCTGATTGCCGCTATCGAGAGCGAATTCGGCGTGCAATTCGATCTGTGCGGGGTCACCAGGCTTGCGCAGTACGTGCGCACGCCCGAGGGCGCACTTTCGGACGTGGACGCAATGCTCGACGGACTGGCACAAGACAAGGCCTATGTTTGATACGCTGTGGTATAGCCTGCAAGCGGGCGCATACGCCTATTTCGACAAGGGCAAACTGTGGGCATACGGCGCTCTGGCGCAAGGCGAGCGGGTGTACCGCGCCAAGGTCGTGCGGCGAGCCGCGGGGCTGGCGGGTGCGTTTGCCGACGTGGGCGACAGGCGCGTGTTGGTGCGTTGCGAGGGCGAGCCCTTGCCCCAAGAAGGGGATCATATCTACGTTTGGGAGGCCGAACCGCCCAAAGAGGGAAAGTTGGCGGTGTGCCGCCTACACCCCACCTTGGCGGCGGAGTTGGCCATATTGGTGCCCGACGGGCGCGAAGTCCGCTTTGCCAAAGGCGTGCCCGAGGCGGTGCGCGAGGCCTATCGACAACGCATTGGCGACGGGGTGGGCTGCATCGTGCGCAGTGCGGCCACTTTGGACAATATGGCGCAGACCTTGCGCCAAATAGAGGAGTTGACGGCGATTTGGTCGCAAATAAAGGCCCACGTGGGGGTGGGATTGGTGTACCAAGCCCCCCAAGACCATGCGGCCTATATGCGCGAAGCGCGCGAGGTCGTGTGCGACGACCAAACGTTGTGCGCGCGGTACGGCGCCCGATACGACGTTGACGTTGGCCAACGTATAGCGCAAACGGTCGTGCCGGAGGTGAACGCTCTGTGCGCCGAGGTGGCCACCCCCGAGGGCGTGCGGTTGGTAATAGAGCACACCGAGGCTTGTTGGGTGATAGACGTCAACAGCGGCACGTTTGCCGCCAATATGCCATACGACGCCTATGCCTATGCCGTCAACGCGGCGGCCGTCCGCGAGGTGGTGCGCCAGCTGTGCTTGCGCGACGTAAGCGGCGCTATCGTGGTGGACTTCGTCAATATGAGCGCGCCCTACCGCGCCAAATTGATGCGACTTGTCGCCGAAGAAGCGGCCAAGGATAGGCGGCTAAACGTGGTGGATATGACCAAATTGGGCTTGGTGGAGATGACGCGTAGCGCCAAATAGGGGGTAGCATGACCAAAAAACAACTGGCGATAGTCGTGGTATTGTGGGTGTTGACCGCAGCATTGTTGACGACCGGCATAGTGCTGTCGGCAATAGGGCTGCGCACTTTGTTGGGCGGATTTTTGGACGCCGCCTTTGCGCCTCTGTCCGGGGAGTCGTCGGGTAGTATATTGGACTACGAGGCCGACCCCAAGCACGTTACCATGGCGGTGGTGGGCGCGGCGTGTTTGCTGGCGGGTTCCGTTTTGTTTACGGTGGCGTACCGTATGCAACGCAGCTTCGGCCGCGACAAGCGATCCGTGCCGTCCGCCCAAAGTCAGGCGCAAGCCATTTTGCGCGACATAGGCTTATCGCCCGATCATCTAGCGCCCCAAAGTACCGCCGAACGCTATTGCGTGCGGTGCGGTCGTCCCATTGACAGCGCCGAGTACGCCTTTTGCCCCTACTGTGGCGCCAAGGCGGTGGAGATAGAACAAGTGCAACCGACTGCCCCTCGCAAGTGTATGTATTGCGGCGGTGCGTTGGAAGAAAACGAGGAGGTATGCCCCGTATGCGGGCACAAGGTGAAATGAAAGAGTTTGTGTTGTATGCAAAAATAGACGATCAATGGGTCGATGCGGCCCGCTATGCCGACGGCGAGGGCTTTTTGGGCGCGATAGAACGCTATTTTGCCATGAAGCGCGGCGAAGGCAAGGCAATGGACGACTGCGACCGCGTGCTGGCGCTGTTGCAGGCGCCGTGCGTGGTGGCGCGCAACAAGATAGGCCTATGCAAGCGCGCGTTGCGCCATTTTGACGAGATAGGCTATTGCAACGAGTTGGTAGAGGCTTTGGACGAGGCAAAATCGGCGGGCGCCGCCGCCGTGGGCTGGGGCACAAGCGACTTGGATAGCATTGCGCCGCACGACTTCGGCGATATGCAAATATAGGGGGTAAACCATGAAACGTTGGTATAAAGTATGGACCGTTGTTTTGTTGGTGGTGTTGGCAATGAGCCTTGCCGCCTGCAACTTGATAGACGAAGTGATGGACCGTGTGGCCCAAGAGCTGGACAAAGAGGG
>CAMPCZ010000021.1 GCA_946648015.1 uncultured Clostridia bacterium | reverse complement strand
GTTGCAAATCAAGTGCGTCGGCAAGTTCCGCCACGATAGCGTCGACCGCCGCTTTATGATCATCAAGAGATTTGGTGCAGTCATAAACGACGTTGTCAATATCGATTTTCGCATTGGCGATCAGTTCTTCACACGCCACGCTGTCACCGTCGATAGCCAATTCGTCCGCATTGCCTTTTTGCTCGGCTTTGTAGGCGTCAAGCGCCTCTTTGTCGGCTTGCATCGCATTATAGGTCGATTCCGCCGCGGTCAGTTTGTCATAGTTTGTGACCAAAAGTTTCTCATCTGCGCCCAAAGACGCGTATCCGTCACGCGCCGCAGCGATAGCATCCTTGCAATCTTGCGTGTAGACCACGGGATCGGGGATAGCGTCGATAAACGCCATGACCGTGCTGCTGTCGATTTTCCACATGGCGTACAGGGTCGAGATTGAATCGTCGGAGATAATCGCGTTGACTTGCTCTGCCGTCAACAAGGCGTTAGTGCCGTCCCCATAAGTCGTACCCGACCCGCCCGCATTGGTATTCCAACCGAGGAAATTGTATCCTTCTCTTGTAGGCACGGTCAAATCTGCCGTTTGACCATATTGTAACGTGATATCGGACATATTCCCGCCGCCGTTTAGATTTCTCGCCAATAGCTTGGTTTTGGCAGTCGCGCTAATCGTACCGAAGTTATAATCCGAAGTGCCCATCGTAGAAGAGTTCACTCTATAGATCGCACCCTCGCTATCCGCAGTACCGCTGACCAACGTCCAGTTGTTGTTAGGACGCTTATATCCTTCGGCTAACTTTGCGAACGCATACACGGTATCCCCTTTGTCAAAAGTGGCACCGCTGTTGTTTCCGCTGGTCGCGTTTTGATCTTTTGAAAGATACACAGACTGTACGCCCGTCCCTGCGGTAGCGGTGACTTTAACGGTGCTGATCTTAGGTTGGAAGGTGATGGACGTTACAACTAATGTGTCATGCATATAGCTATGTCCCATGCAGAAATAAATCGTGTCGTAATCACCATTAAGCGATACTTCGCTAACCGGATAGGTTTTGATTCCGCTGAAGCTGACGTCGGAAGGAAAAGTTGATGTCCATTTTTTGCTTGCCGAGTCTCCATTAACGCCGGTGCCGATCGTATAGCCGTAATTGAGCTTGCTGGGATATGACGTCCCTGCCGGTTTTGTCCAACAAATATAAAACGGGTCATACCCTGCCGCTACGCTCGCGCTGATCGTGAACGAACTACTCGTGATCTCTTGCAATTTGCTCGGATCCCAACTGAAGTTGCCGTACTTACCGGTAGTTCTGTTGGCGTACATGTCGGCGATGGTGAGCGTATCCATCGCCCGCGTTCCTGCTGCCGCCGCGGTGCTCGTAGCGGGAGCGAGCACAAACAAGGTCGCCGCCAATGCAAATACGAATATGAGACTCATCATAACCGCAATGATTGAAACGCTTGTTTTTTGTTTTGTTTGTTTCATTTAAATGCCTCCTTATGTATTGTCTTATGTTGCACAACCATTGTTAGATCCCGTATTCATACGAACGCATCGTCCTACAAATACATAACAACAATAGTACAGCGTATAGTGTAGCACACAGGGTGCTACAAATGTGCTACACGTAGCTAAGGCAAAAAAAGAGCCACCCTCGGCTAAAAACTTGGCGACAGGCGCCGGAGGAAATTAACCGAAAATGGCTCTTACCGACTTGATCGTGATGGGGCGATTGCCCCCAATAGACGCTCTATTTGATCATATCGTCGTCAAGCTTCGGCTCGTTATTAATGATGTTGTTGTCATCGGCGATGACCTTGTCAAAGGGTTTGATCTCGTTGATGTCGTTGGACAGATCGTTTTGGAATTGCGCTTGTTGTTGCGGCTCGTTGGCGTTTGCGAACGGCGCGGAGTTTTCCACTTTCAACTGGGCGAGCGTTCTGTCTTGACCACAGGCTTTGAGGTTCTTTTCGGCGACGTTGTAGAGAGCGTTAACTTTGCGCTCGTATTCCCGCGACTGCTTGGTAGCCAACAGGGTTTTGTAACACAAAACCGCTCTGTTGCGACCGCGGCCCGGAATGCTATTGATGTCTTCTATAGAGGGTAAACCTTCGCCGGTGTAACCGGGGATCTTGCGGATCAGATATGCCTTTGCCGCATCGTCGAGCTCCTCTCTCGTGGCGCCGCCGTGCTGTCTCGCGTCCAACAGGCGACGGAAGTTTTTGTACTCGTTGGAAGTCGTGCGGAACAATCCCTCGAAAAAGCCTTTTTTGTCGCATTCCGCCTTAGCCTCGGCGACGGGGTCTTCCCCTTGGAACTCGCTAAAATTATCGGCGAGATTGAATATATCGTTGAGACCCTCGCTACAACCGCCTTCGTAAGCGGAATAAGACTTCTCTTTCCCGCGCAACAGATTAAACGCCGCCTGATAGTCGGCCGGTTTGTCTTGCCCGTTCGCCTGGGGTTGAGGCTCGCCCTCGAGCTGTCCTTCGGTCATCGTTTTGACTATGGTCTCGGGAGCCAGCAAAAACATGGACGTCATGATATTGCCCGTTTCGTTGTCGATCCCGGATGCAGGCGAGTGAAGGTTGACGTTGTCTTCCACAAGCCCTTGCGCTTCTCTCACGTTGATGATCGTCTCGGCGATGTTTTTCTTGGCGGCATAGATGATCTCGTAAAGGCGTTGCTCGTCCTGTTCGCCGCCCTCCAAATGGGTAGCGATGTAGTCGACCACGATCTGCATTTTTGCCATGGGGTGCTGGGTTTGTGCCCCGGCCTCGGTCGAACCGAGTTGGTCAAGTAATTCTCTTGTTTTTAACATAATAGAGCCTCCTTAAAAATAAACGTTATTCGTTGCGCCTTGACCGCGTCCTCCGAATCGCTTACGCAACGGAAAGCGATCGAAAGGAGGGTCTTGGGCGCGTTGAGTTATACACGGTGACGTCGCTATTATTTTGCGTCGTCAGTTATCCAACGAATTGTTGAGATCGTCGTTGACTTCCATATTCGCGACGGCTTCCCCTGCTTGTTGGAATATCTCCCTCTCTCGTCTGGCGGGATCCACGTCCTCACGGTTGAGGAAGGGTTGGCCCACGCGAGGAGCTTGTATACCGTAGGCTTCGGCTTCGATCTCGCGGCGTATGGCGTCGTCTTGGCGGATCATGTCGTCGATGGTGTTGATCACACCGTCGACCAATTCCATACGGCCTTTGCCGGTGGCGTCCAACTGGTCGATCGTAGTGCCGTCGCCCAATTTGTGTACCTTGTACGCCATAGCCGCCGCACGGAGTTTGTCACGGTTGTTGAAATCTTTGGAATTGGGATCGTTGTAGGCGCGGAACGTGCGGATGAACTCGGTGTATTCGGGCGAAGTCTTACCGAGCATTCTCTCCCAAAAACCGCCCTTGTGCGCGTTTTCGATCGCGTCCACGTTCAACTCGCGACCCGTGTTGGCTTGAAAACGCTCGGCCCACTTGTTGTGGTAGCGAGTTTCGACTTCTCTCGAAATATTGCGGATATGCCACATTTCTTCTTGCGTGCGTTCACGCATAGTCACGTTGGGCCTATTGGCAAAATATCTGTCCGCACTGACCTCTTTGACAGCACCGGTTTCGGGGTCGCGCTCCTCCACGACGTGCCGCACGAAGAAATCGGAGTCGGGGCGCCAACCCGCCGCCTGCAGGCGATTGTAAAAGTCCGGGGCATTGTCCACGCCGGGCATTTTTTCCAAGGCGAGATTGAGATAGTTGCGCACGGCGCGGAAGTTGTCGTCGTCCATCGCCATATATTGCGGATTGCCATTCATAACGGCTAGCGCTTGCTCGGGGGTCAATTTGGGCAAAGTCAAATACTCCTCGCCCGCTGCGGCATGAGCGCGTTTTTGCGCTTCGTTCAAGGATTCCAAGGGCTTTTTGATGCACGGTATGGCGTCGCGAAAAGCGGGGCTCAATATATCGCGCGCGTTATGGGCTATAGACTCAAAAGCAAACGCGTCCTCGATCAGCTCTTGATTGGCGTCGTAAAAATCGATAAGACTACGATTGTCCCCGAGATTATCCACAAAGGTAGCGGGATTGAAGTTGACCAAACGCTGCAGTCTTTGGTAAAGCACCTTTTCGGGATTGGCGCAATACTCGGAGTACATCTTTTCGTTATACTCTTTGGCTTCGGGGGTGTCCTCGGTCTTAAAACCGAAACGGATGACGCGGTTGAGGTAATGGCGATCTTTGGGAGGTTCCCCATAGCGCTGGATCATCTGGTTGTGGATCTCCTCCTGCTTGCTCAATTTCGCCGCCCGGGCAAGCCCCTTGCGGTATTGCTCCACCTCGGCGGGATCGTCCAGTCTGGCGTTAAACTCTTGCGCGTTGTAGACCAATTTTTGTCCTTCGGGCAAGTGGCGATTGAATTCGCCGATAAGGTTGATGTGCTTAGCGATCAAAGCATTCTTTTCTTCGGGTGTCAACGGAATGAATTCGTCAGGCATGATTTGTTCCTCCTTTTTAAATCATAGTTTGGGTTCGTCGTTATTCAACTCGGGTTTGAGATCGGGCTCCGCCTCTTTGACGACGACGTCGATCTTGGGGGGCTTTTCCTGTACGGCGGCCGCGTCGGGGATGGCGGGTTCCTTGCTCTTATTACTCTTTTCGACGGATTCCGCCATGTTGTTTTGGGGTGCTGCGGGTTTGGGCGGGATCTTGACGTAATCGTGTTCAAACCCCGGATTGCGCAGTTTGTCTGGCAAAGAAGCGGTGATCGCCAAGCATAACAGCGCGCGGCCTTTGCCCGTCTCGTCCAAACGCAAAGCGTCCGCGATCGTCGAAACGCCCTTGTGCGTCAGGTAGTTTTGCGCCGCCCTCGTCATAGCGTAATCCGATTGATAGTCGTCCGAGTTTGGGTCATAATAGTTGTTGGCCGTCTCCATCACGTTCTTGAACTCCTGCGACGTGGTGTCGAAAGTCCTCTCGAAAAAGCCGCCCTTGTGCCTAGCGATCATATCCTTCAAGGTCATTCCTTCGACCTTGTGCATAGGCAAACCCGTGGTCGCGGCGTATTGGAAGCGCAACGCCTTCATCTTGTCCTCGTGCGTGGGGATGACGGCGGGCTCGAAATCGTTTTGAACGAAATTCTCGTTTTTGATATAGTTGATGTTAGCCAGACAGTACACGTCGCTCACTTGCTCGTCGTCGAGGGTGGAATATTCGACTTTGACGTCGTTATATTGTCCTTCCAACGCATTGGCGAATGCGATATTGGTCTTGGTGCCGTCGGGTTTGACTTCCTTGGCGATCAACTTGTTGAACCCACCCTTTTGATAGAGGTCGTAGCCCTTCTTTTGCGCCTTTTTGAAGAAGGACTTAAATTGCGAGTCCGCCATATCGCGGTAACGGCGGTAGTTAGAGTAGGTCGCCATATCGTCGTAAATGTCCTTATGATCGACGGAAAAATCCGTGCCTTCCAAGTGATTGATCTGAGCGGGGTTGAGCGTGGGAACGCAAAAGAAACTCCCCTCGGTGATGTTTTTGACCGTATCCGACGCGCTCTCCAACATTTCGTAACACGAAGCCGTGGATTCCACGCATTGTGTCGTCGCCTCGTTGACCATCCCGTTGGGCAAATTGCGGAGAGCGCCTTTGAGTGAGTAGGCATACTCGCAAGTCTTGGCGTTGGTCTCGTAAAACTCCATCAGCATGTTGGGCATATCGTCCGATTTGGAGATCTGCGCCACGATGGAGGGATCGAAGTGCAACACCTTGCCGAACTCCTGTTGCGCCATCGCTTCGGGGTGCAAATAGTAGTTGGCGATGAGGTTTTCGTTGTACGCTTGGGCGTTGGGATCGTCCGACATTTCGAGTTGGTAATAGATGACCCTATCCATAACGTACGTCTTGTCGGGAGAGCGGAGATATCTGTACTTGTCCGCCAAGCGATCGAACAGCTCCATCCGTCTGGTTTCCCTCTCTTTGAGTTCCAACCCCTTTTTGTAGAGGCGTTGCTCTTTGGGATCGTCCAGCCGCTTGTTGAGAGAGGCAAGATCGGGACGGATCCGCAAATGGTCGGGAAGATATTCGTTGATCGTGTTGATGTTGTTGAGATACTTTTCTCTCAACGCTTGTTTTTCTTGCTCACTGAGGGTATATGGCATAGTCGGTCCTCCTTAGATCTATAGTTGATTGCCCTCGCCAAACAGCGTCTTGGTCGTTTGCGAGGCGATGATACGAATGTTGGTACGCGAGGTCGGCGAAGTGATAATGAACGCGTCGCCTCTGGCATTGTTGACGATTTGGTCTTGCTCGATCTCGTTGATCTGCCCCGCCTTGTCGTACAGGGTGCACAAGTCGTCCATGTCGTTGGGCGAGAGGGCGAAGATAAACGAATATTGGCAGGCGTTGATGATGGCGGTGGATTTGCGCACGATATCCTCGCTCCCCACAAAATCTTTGATGTTTTGGGTGATGACAATCTGCATTCCGTTATACTTACGGATACGCTTGGCAAGTTGGTACATAAAGTCCAAGGCGATGGGGTACTTGGGATCGATAAAGACGTGCGCCTCGTCGATTGCCACCACGATCTTGCGGTTGGTGCCGTGCTTGAGGTTGAAATCGCGGTTTTTGATGATCTCGTTGTCGAGCCATTTGAGCACCAACAGCATCTGCGCGTTGGCGATCACGCCGTTTTTGTTGGCGAGCAAGCTTTGGAAGTTGAAAACCGTAAAGTTCTCCTTGACCGACAGGGTGCTTTCGCCGTTCCACAAATTAGCGTTGCGCCCCTCGCCCGCAAACTTGGAGACGTAGTTGTGCAAAATGCGCAGTTGCGTCACGTCATATTCGACCTTGGCGTCTACGAGCTTTTTGTTGATGAGCGCAAACAGGTCGTCGAAGGTGGGATAGTTGGCGGCCGTAAGACGAGAAAAGTCGGTTTTGGAATTGATCTTTTTCTTTTTGTACAGCTCTATAATGAGATTGTTGAGATACTCCAACGCTTCGGAACTGATGCCGTCCAATGCCACGCGGAAAAACTCCTCCAAAAACTGAAGGTGTACGGCAAAATTGTTGACCTTTGCTTTCTCCCCTTCTTCGTCCCCGTCAAGGGTGGTGATGACGTGGAAGGGATTGATACGACCTTCCGACGCGGTGCCCACGTCGATCAAGCGACCGCCCAAGTTTTGGGCTAAGGTCTGATACTCGTTTTCGGGGTCAAGGATAAACACCTTGCAGTTTTCGGCGGACAGTTGGGTCAAGATGGTCTTGGTCGCAAAGGATTTGCCCGAGCCCGATTTGCCGATGACCACCATGTTGGAGTTGACGCGCTCGTAGTCGCGTTTGAAAAAGTCCACCACCACGGGATACCCGTTTTCGGTGCCCAAAATGCAACCCGTTTCGTCCATCACGCTGGACAGCACGAAGGGGAACACGGCGGCGACCGAGCCCGAGTGAATGGCGCGTTGGAAGTCGGTCATGACGTCCAAACGCGACAGGTTGGTGGACACGAACGCCGCTTGTTGACGGAAATAGTTGTCCACCAAGTCGAAGCCTTCTTCGGTGAAGATGCGCTTGATCATCTTTTTGGTGTTGCGCGCTTCTTCTTTTGTAGCGTTGTCGCCGGGATAGACGGTGATGTGGATATTCATGCCGTACAGGTATTCGTTGTCATTTTGCAGCATACGCAGCACCTCGACCAAGGTCTCGATGTGCGTTTGCTTGTCAATCAGGGAGGAAGCGCGAAAACTCTGTTCGGATTGGGACGCCAATTCCTGAATGGAACGGTCGATCATTCGCACCGCTTTGGCTTTTTCAAATTGGGTGAGGTTCATCACCACCTTGGTATTGGGAATGTTGAAAATGCGGTATCCCCAAGCGTTGAGCACCGAGATGGGCAGGTTTTTGACCGTAAAGGTGTAGCACTCCTCCCCGTCCACGATGGCGGCTTTGGGCTTAAACTCGATCTCTTGGGGCTTGATCCATTGCATAAACTCCTCTTCCGAGATGATATCCACGTCGCTCTCCTCAAACTTGGACGTATAGTTGTATTTGAGGAAGATACCCAACTCTTTTGTGTCGAGGATATGCGAAGACATACCGATCGCCGCAAAGGTGGTGACCGCGTCGTGCAAAATGCCCTCGATGACCTCTTTGTTGGCGTCGTACACGACGAGATAGTAGTAGGGTTTGCGCACGGGGGTGTCCGAAGTCAAGGTGGAATAGGTGTCGATGCGGTCGTCGATCACCTTAACGCGGGCATCCAACTCCTGCTTGGACAACTCGCCCGCCTCGTACAGGCGTTGCAAGCCCTCATTTTTGCGATGTTCTTCGACGATATAGTTCTCGAAGTTGAGTTTGCGGTCGATCTTGACCAACGAGGCTTTGGTCTTGTCCGTGATCTCCCTGATGACCTTGCCGAAATAATCGTCGATGATCTGATCTTGTCTATATTCGGACAACAAGCCGAACTCGCGAGGGTCGATCTGCAACACGCCCGCATAGTAGTCGGCATACTCGATATAGCCGTCCTTGACGTTTTTGAAGGGCAGGAAGTTGTCGATGTTGGCTTGGGTCGCGGGGTTGTCTTTGGTAAACCGTTTGACCGAAAACAGGTACTTGACGGCATGCACCAAAAACATATAGAAGCGCTGTCCCTCGAAAGGAATAAATAAGCCTACCACGAAAATGACTACCACGCCCATCAATACAAAGCGCAATATCCCCAAGTTGGAGATGAACAACAACACCGCCATCGCCAGACCAAACAACGCGATGATGGTATCGGCGATAGAGATGTTTTTGAAAAACTGTATTTTTACTTTTGCAGTTTTGGGTATAATTCTCATACTATCACCTACTTCTTGTTCTTATCGTCTTTATCCTTGTTGAGGCTGTTGTTGATGGCGTTGTTGACGATAGGATTGTCCTTTTTGGCTATATTTTTGCCAGCATTGCCTCCGGCACCTTCTTTTCCTTTGTCGTTTTTGGCGCCTTCCAGCACTTTTTGCACGCTGGACTTGCCGCCGAAGAAGCTGGCGTTGCTTTGACGACGGAGTTTTTCACGCTCGCGCATCAAATCTTTGCTTTGCGCCATCTGCGCGTTGCTCATGACGCCGTAATCACGCTTGGTGCGGAAGCCCAACCGTTGACCGATGGTGCTCAAAGTGCCGAACTGACGGCTGTCGCGCACGAAGTTGGCGGCGGATCTGGTCGCACGGAAGGGAGCGGTAAACACACGCGCCGCACCGCCCAACGCACCGCGCATGGCGGCGCCCGCTATGGCGGTATCTCTCAACTCGTTGCTGCCCGCGCCCGCCGAAATGAGGTTGCCGATCAAGGCCATGATCCTCTGCATAGACACCGAACCGCCCACGATGATGAGTATCTTCATAAAGTTGTTGAGCAGGCTGTTTTCGAAAAACACCAATCCCGTACTCGATATGGCGCCAATGACCAACGCGTAGATATTGATGGCGATGATGCAGCCGTACGCCGTCAAAAACTTGACAAAGAACTGATCTCTCCACAGTTTGAAGTGAGCGCCGTCGTCGACAACGGACGTGGCGAGCGAGATGGGCGAAAAGATGAACAGCACTACGATGGAGATGGCGCGGTCGATAAACGCCAACAAAGTCACGCCCATGCTGAGCAAGATACAGATACTGCCTATCCAACTGAAGAAGTAGTCGTAGTCGGTCAGATCCAAATACCCCCTGACGTTGCCCGTACTCATGTAGTTGAACGATTCGCTGAGGTAAAAGTCCTCGGGCACGCCCGATTTGAGCGCGTCTTGCCCGAAAGCGCCCGCCAAAAAACGACCGATCCCGTCGGGACTGCCGCCCAAAGTCGCCGAATACAGCGCCTGCATCAGCACGTTGGTAAAGTACACCAACGCCGACAAACAGATGGGGATAAACAAGAAAGTCAACAGGGTCTTGCCCACTTTGACGAGCACCTGAGCGGGCGTCATATTGGACTTTTCGCTGACGATGGCGCGGATAAGCGCGGCAACGCCGAACAGTATCGTCAATACCACGGCGATCAAAACCGCGGCGACAAAACCGTAGGAAATGTTGCGATTGCTCAATAGGAAGGAAAGAAAGTCGGTCTCCACCCCTTGATACCGCATCGGCTCGATACCGCACAGCATGTTGGCGCACGACATCAAAAAGTCGATGATCCTGTACATCGATTTGGAAATGCCGTACAAAAAGTTCCAAAACCAATTAAACATAATTCGGTCTCCTTATATCGCTCTTATCAGCAGATTGATAAACGTAAAAGAACAAGTAGCGAGATCCGGGTACAGCCCCGAATTGTTGTCGATGCGAATGTAAAGCAACCCGTTGTCTCCCGTGTGCAAAAGACCGTCCTCGTACCCCTCTTGCATAAAGTTTTCCAAGAGGAAATCCGTCCAGTCTCCCGCCACGGTATACAACGTCGTCTCGGCGACGGCGAGCGAGGGATCAGGATCGTCGTAAACGATCTCCACTTCCACCTCGACGTCGTTACCTTCGTCGTCCTTGACCGTAACGATCTCGGTGTCGGGCGACGACTTGTACTTGATCTTGGCGGGCGCATAGCTCTCGTTGGGGTAGTAAAACGCCGCAACGGAGAGATCGACGTTGGTATCGGTTCCGACAAACATACCGATGCTCTCGATCTGCATGGCGCGCTTGAAAGGAATGACGAGATAGACGTACTCTTCGGACTTGACTTCGTCGTCCTCGTCTTCCCAATCCATCTCATTCACGGTGTAGTCGTTGAAGACGGAGTCTTCGAGATCATACCCGTGTTTGCCGCCGTCAAAGAGCCCCGCGATCTCCCCAAAGGAGTCGTAGTAATCCTTGTGCTCCCCGTTTTCGTCCCCAAAAGTGCCCAGATCGAAACAGGCGGTCAAGGACAGCATGGCGACCAAAGAGAGGGCAACGGTAACCAATCGAGCTATGCGTTTCCCAAACATACGTTACCTCTGACTCAATCAGATCACGGGATATTCGTAGTTGCGATACCAGCTGGTAAAGACGGACACGGCGATCTGCAAAGCGACGAGCAACACGAAGATCAGCACGAAGCCGATAATCGAGTTTTTCAACCCGCTTTTGGCTTTTTCGTGTTCTTGGGGATCTTCGGCTTTGGCGTATTTGACGCCCAACACGATGCACCAAATGGCACCGATGGAGCCGACGACGCCCAACAGGACGGGAACGAGTACGCCCAGCACGTCGAGCAACGGCTTGACGATCTGGTTGAGTTCCTTTTCGGAAATAGCAGCGATCAAAGTATTCATAATTTTTCCTCCTGATTTGTAATACTTTTTTTGTTTGTTGTATATTCGTTAGCACCCTTTGGGTGACCTAACCTTTGGAATCGGTCTTTTGTCTGGTGTGATACAGTAGACCTATGGTGACGCCCGCGACCAACATGGCGATCAAGACGATCAAGAATATGCTGGTGGCGGTGTTGGCGATCTTTTTGCGGGTAAAGGTGTACTCGCTGGACACACCCTGCAGATTGGTCACCACGATGCGGTAATCACCGCCGGTGGTGATCTCGGGGATAGGAGTGGCGTTGCCCACCTCCACGGTCTCCACCAGTTCGCCGTTTTTGTAGATTTTCAAAACGTCCCCGCTCATGAGTCCCTTGATAGTGACGTTTCGGGCGGTAACGCCCTTGTCCTCCACACCCTGGAAGGTGATCGCGGGCGGGGTGTTGTCGATGGTCACCGTAAAGCGGAACGAAGACAAAATGCCCACGCCCACCACGCTGACGACGTAATCGCCGTTGTCGACCAAATGCACGGAATTGTCCGCGATCTCGATCATGGAGTTGACCCCCTCGGCGTCCGTCTGCCACACCTCGGTGATGACGTAACCGTAGGGGGCGGTGTAATCGAACTCGCCAAGCGAATTGTTGATGACGTAGAAGTCGGCGTAAGAGGTGTTGCCCAAAGCGTCCGCGATCAACAGTTCCCAGTGACCCGTCGACGCAAAGGTATTGGTGGCGGTCGTGACGACTTGCCCGTCTTTTACCATCGTCTTGATGGTCGAATCGTCCTCGGGCTCGAACACCACGGACGAATTGTTGACGACGCCGCCCTTCAAGATGGATTGGTCCGTCAGAGGCTCGTATAGACGATAGTGGTTGACGCTCTTGTGAATGATGGTGTAGTCCAAGCGGTTGCCCGCGACATCCTCGACCACAAAGAGGTAGGTACCGTCGCGATAGAACACGTCGCCCGATCGATATCGCACGGGTGCTTCGCCGTCGACGCTGACCGTGGCGGTGTACATAGCGCCGTACGTCAAGGACACGTTGTCTTTGGTGTACTTTTTGCCGTCGATCAAGATCTCTTCCATAGCGGGCGCTTCAATCACGACGTCCGCGCGCATGAGCGTAACGTCGGACGTGAGGATATTGCCGTACTCGTCCAAGTATCTCATCTTGTACTTAAACGAGCCGTTGCCGCTCGTCAAGTCGAGTTCGATGACGTAAGGCTCCGCCAACGTGACCGGCTTGTCGTCGATGGAAAACTCGTAGACGGTACTGTCGGTGGCAAAGCGCAACGCATAGTTGGAATACAGTCCGGCCAAAGCGGCGTCCCAAGGAATGGATTGCCACTCGTTGGGAGCAGCCAACGTCTTGCGCGACATCGACAATGAGGGCATAGACGAAAAGCGGATCACTTTGGTGGCCAGATCTCCGTACGTATTGCGGAAATTGACGGTATATTCCCCATTGCCGTTGCGGCAGAGGGTATGATCGAGATCTTGAGTGATGATCTTGTTCTCGGCAAGGTTGTCGTACAAGACGTAGCTCGTTCCCTCGAACACGTAATCGACGTATTCCACCCCCTCGCCCAAGACGGGAGTCATCAAGCGATTGGTGTAGCCCTCGTCCCGCAAAAGCGCGTTCTCGTTGTAGCCGGTGATCCAATCCTCGTCGAAAACGAACGAAGTATCGGTGCCAATCTCGAACGTAAAGTGTTCGAACACGCCGTTGGACGCGACGATCCGTACGTCGAAGCGCCCCGGTCTGTTGAAAGAGATGGTGGTCGCGCGACCCGTGGGAGTACCCTCGTACACTTCGTCGTTGATCTCGAAGTTCACGTTGGAGCTATCCACCAAAAGATCGATGGTGTAGTTGGAACGGATAAGCGGCACGTTGGTCAAATAACGCTTTTTCATGCCGTCTTTGTAAGTCGCCGTCACGACCGAACTGAACGCCTTGATCTTTTGGACGCGATAGACGGTCTGGGCGTGATACACGTTGGTCGCCACGATGGTGTAGAAGCCGTCCTCCTTGCCCTCGAACAAACTCAAGAACTCTCCGTCACGATAGATGGTCGTCATGACGGGCGCATCGGGAGTCAGGGCGAAACCCACGGTTATCTCGGTGATATCCGCGTCGATACTGCCGATCGTCAAAGGATAAGCGACGTAGATATAATCCATGCCCTCGAGGATCTCGGCGGGGTGCCCGTCGCACAACAAGGTCAAAGCGGGCGACTTTTTGGACAAAGAGGCGCAAAACAGCGACGGACGCTTGTTGTTGCCCACGCTGACCAACATCTCCACGTCGATCACGTTTTCGTCGGCGGAGACTCGGTAATTCACCTTGCCTTCCGCGTCGAACATGACCCATACCGTGTATTCGTAGTCGTAAGTGGCTTGATACCACCTTTCCCGCCTAACGGCGTCGTCGCTCAAACGCAATTCGAAGCCGTTGATTTGCACCAGTTCGGCGTATTTGTTCCGATTGTCGGTTTCCTCGTCCAGCGCGCAAACGTATTGCCAATAGGTCACCGCGTCCCCGTCGAACTCGAAGACGAAGGTAAGCGAGACGTCGCCGGATCGCACCAAAATGGTCGTGGTGGAGACGTATTCGGTCGTAACGACGAGATTGTCTCTGCCGTACGCCCTTTGTTCGTCAATCGACTGCCCGTCCACCGTGGCGGTGGCTATGGGGTCTTTGAGGTTGATAAAACTAAAGGTGGATTTGTTGCCCAAAGCGTCCACGGCGGTAACGACGTAATGTCCGTAGTTGTTGAGGACGATCTGCCCCTCCTCGTTGAGAGAGAGGGAAAGGGGCTGACCGTTGCGCGTGACCGAATACGTCCTGATGCCCGCGGGATCGAACAAACCTATGGTGATGTGGCTGCCCGAGATGATGCCGCCGTCGAGGAAGGACAGGGTCGTGTTGGCGCCCTCCTCTATGGTAAGCGCGTCCAAAGAAATGACGTTGCTGACCTCGTAACGGTCGAGAAGTTCGGAGTCGTCCAGCGACAAATTGGTAACGTACGACGTGCCGACGAAGTTGGCGATAAAGTCGGGCGCCTCGGCGTCGAGCCGACAGGCATAGATATGATCGTTTTGGGGATAATCCTCAAACCACACTCTCAACCGCCAGCTGTCGTCGGTGTTGATAGTCATCACACCCGTCGCGTCCGAATAGGAGTACGCGCCCGCGGGGATATCCAACATCTCGAATCTTATGGCGCTGTCCCCGTAATTGAGGTCGAACATCAATCTGACGCGAGTGGACGTAAACACGTTGGTCACGCGGGAATTGGCTTGATCTTTGACCAACATCATATTGACGATGTTGTTGGGATCGTATTTGGCATAGCCGCCCGACGAATTGAGATAATACCAGTTGATCTGCGGCGAGGGGAACTCGTACTCGTAGATCTCGGAATACGTATTGCCGTAGATATCCATGACCACCACGCGATACACGCCGGGGTCTCTACAGACTTTGAGGGGGACGAATTCGGACGTCAACAATTCTTCGTTGAGATACACCTCGTACGCATAGATCTCGGTTTCGTCGCGGTTGTCGACGCGGATAACGATACCCGACTGCGCTTCGCTTTTGGCGATCGAAACGGCGAGTTGCGTGTTGGACAGCAACACCGTGTACACGGTGATATTGCCCGAGCGGTCGCCCGCTTGCAAATAAAAGTTTTCCGATCCGAGGTCGTAATGCGCGATATCTTCCGCATACAGTACGCCCCGCAATATGCGCGAAGGATAGGAGTATACCGCCACGTATCCGTACGGATCCACCTCGTTGAGCATTTGCAAAAGGAAAGCGCTATTGCCCGAAAAATTGACGATCGTACCGTCTAAGATATACTCCTCGTCGTTCAGATCCATGCGAATGGTAGGCGCGACTTTGTCGAAATAGATATCGAACTCGCTCACGCCCGCCGCATCGTACTCGCGTATCGTATAGATACCGCTGGCAAGATCCAACCACACTTCGCTCAGCAACTGCCCGTCCCGTATGTTGAGCGGTTGCCACTCGGTAGATTCGTAATAGTGATAATACAAAGCCGTATCCGCGCTCACGCCGAAAGCCATATTGGTAGCCAAAGGATACTCTACGTTTTCTATCGTGACGGTATTGCGGTAGATATAGCCGTCGCCCGCGTAAGAGGGCGGGGAGACGAACGACACGCCCGTTTTGGTGGTCGAAACCGACTCAGGATTCACGTGGATCTGAGAGAGCGCGAGGTAGGGTGCGTCCGTTCGTTGATCGAGATAGTTGTCTCGGATAAGATACACGTTGTCGCCCGCCGACACGATGCGGGTAACGACCGCATCCATGGCTGCAAGCAAATTGGAAGACAGGCGGTTGACGTCTATACCCGCACTGACGTCCCCCTCTTCGCTATAATAGTAATACGACCAACCGTACGCGTTGGACGAGGTCGTCCAGCTGCTCTTTTTGTAGCGGATCCACAGCTGTCCTTGTCGGGCGGTGCGGGTCTCTCCCGCCGCCTTGGTATACGTCGTGGCGGACATACTGCTGTTGAGTACGCTGGCTTGGTTGTCGGTCAAGGACACCAGATGCAGATCCTGATATTCCATATACCGCACGTATTTGCGCGCTTCGCTCATCGAGGAAAAAGCGGGGGATGACGCACCGCCTTCGTATCGGTTCAACGAAGAATTGTACGACGCGCCGTACAAGTGGTTGGACACCTTGTCCGCCCTATCGAGATAATAAAACGTCACGTCTTCGAGCAAAAACACTTTGCCCGCCAGCACCAAGTTGCCGTTGGAGGCGAGTTTGTTGGCGGTAGAGTCTTTGAATCCGTCCGTCAAGTAGAAAGAAATGGGATTGGCGACAAGATCCACTGCGCTGCCCGCCGCCACGCCTACGATATTGGGGACCAGTTGATACAATCCCGCTTCGAGGTCGCCGATAACGACCGAATAGGGATCGTCGCCCGAGACGTATGCGCGATTGCCGACCAGGACCTGGAACCAAGTTCCCTCTACGATATGACTGCGATCCTGTTCGGCTACCGTGATCACGATACCATCGCCCTCTCCTCTCGACGCTTGCGCTATATCGTAAGTCGGGTAGGGCGCCGAAATATCCGTAACGGGCAAATAACCCTGTTGCTCGGGGAAAAGAGCGGACGCTTTGAACGTTTCGCGCTTGTCGTACACGACCGAGATGGCGTTGGAAAAGCCGTGGTTGCCCGCCGTGTCGACCGCCTCGAAGGATACGGACGCGCTGAATCGGGGGCTGTCGCCCATCAACTCCAACATAAATCGATCCAACCTCACGTCGGGTTCGCCGTCGCCGTCTTCGTCCGTGGGGTCGATATTGGATACGTATCGATAGTGTACGTCGTCCGTCGTGCTAAGACCTTGCGCCGCCACGCCGTCCGTCATCAAAGGACAGGAACGGGTCACCCACTCCTCTCCCTCTTTCCATTTGACGTGGATCCATATCGAAACGACTCGGGCGCCGCCCGCTTTGTTGTTGTCGAAAGCAAACGTTTTGGTCTTGAGATCGTTGACGGGCAAGGGCACCTGAACGAGCGCGGGCGGATCCCCGTCCAGCACGTATTTGCCGAAAGTAGCGGTCGATCTCCTGCCGTATTTGCCAATCGCCAATACGTGCAGATAATAGATACCGCTGTCTATGCCTTCGCTTTCGTTTTTGACCAAGGACAGCGTGATCGCACCGTTTTCTTCGGGGTACAAAGTACGCTCGACGTCGTAAGAGGAAGGATCGAACGCGTTGGCTATGCTCTCTTCCTTGCTCCATTTGTAATAAATAACGCCCTCGTTGAGGTCAACGGCGCCGTTGTCGTTGAGCGACAATTCGAGATTGTAAACGTTGCGATAGCCGGTGCTGGACTCCATATCGACCCAAAGACGCGGCAGAACGTAATTGACGTTGCCGTTGAGCATGGTAAAGGAGCGCACCTGATCGGTATTTTGCGCCTTGTTGTTTTGCACTCGTTTGTAAGAGTCCAGGTTGTACGCCAAGTCGCAGATATCGTTGTCGGGCAATTCGAAATTGACCGACTTGACGTTGACGTTGGGCACCGCCATCTCGTACACCAAAGTATCGGTATAGTTGCCCTCCACGTAGTCGGCGTAATAGGGGATCGCGCCGTTGTTAATCTTGACTTGCAAACTTCCTTGTTTGGTCGTATAGACCGGTTCGCTGAAACGCACGTACATGCGCAACTTGCCGTCCGAAGCCACCCGACTGTCGTCGAGATATTGCCCCACCACGGTGGGACAAGTCTCGTCGATCAGGGTCATAAAAAACCACAGATCGTGAAACGAGATATCCACTTCGCGGTTTTTGTTCCAAATGACCCAAGCCATATCCAGCACGCCGTCGTAAGGATCGTTGCGCCAAAAGACGGAATCGGTAAAAGCGCCTTTATTGGCGAACCAAGCGTCCTGTTGTTGGAACCAGTACACGCGCCTGTTGTTGGGGCCCACGTCGGCGGTGTTGACTTGGATAAGGTCGCTATCGTCGTCGAAAGGATCTTTGCCTATACTGATAAGATACATCGCGCGACCGTTGATCTTATCCGCATAATAGAAAACGTACGGCTCGAAACCCAAATAGAGGTAGCAACCGGGAATGTTGCGTTCCACCCCGTCATAATTGCGATAAAACTCGTAGTTGCCCGCCAAAACGTAAATATCGGTATCCGAGTGGTACGTCGAGTTGTCGATCGTTTCCGCCATGTAGGAAGAATACGCATGGGCGATACCGGTGTTGATATAAGTATTGAGCCACATGGTGGAAGTCGCATTGTTGAACGAAACGCCGTTTTTCCAGCTCTTCCAGGTCTTTTTGCCGTCGAGATTGCTCTTGCCTTTGTGATACAAAGACTGCATCGCGGCGTAGTCGTTGAGATAAGCGACCTCGCTGTCGCCTTGGGTGGTTACGGTCATATTGACGTTGCTGTTGTACGCCAAGTAGCAACGACAACGGTCGCGCGTCACGACGGCGCCGTCGGCACGATCGATCACCAAACTGTAATAACGCCCGTAGACGTTGTCCCCTTCGGATATTCTCAACAGTTGCCGTTGATAATCGGGGCGGGATTTGATGGCGATGGTATACGTCGCCTTGCCGTCTGAGCCCACGGTGATGGACACGGTATTGGCGATACCGTCGTAATCCACGCCGTCGATGGCGGTACCCGTCTCGGTGTGATACGTGACTTTGACGACCTGCTTGGGCGAGCCTTCCACGATCAATTTCGCATAGACCAAACCCGAGTCCGCGGCTTCAAACGTGGCGGATTCGAAATAGACGGTCGCCTCGCCTTCCGCGGTAGCGGACGCAAAGGTCGGCAGCAACCCCAAAAGGAGCGCCGACGCCAATAGCAAAGCGAAACCGATCGTGATAATTCTGCTGACCATATTATTTTGCATTGCTTTCCACCTCTTTACTTGCCTACAACGACCTCGCCCGAGGCGATTTTTTTGCAAAACTCCGCGAAAGTGAGGGCGGGGTCTTGCCTGCGCATCGACTCGTACGTGGCGAGGATATCCGCCGCCGTCTCCCCCTCTTGGGGGGCTTGCTCGGTTGCTTGAGCCTCCTTGCCGGAGGCAACTTCCTTGGTTTCTTTTTGCACTACGCCACCCGAAGCGGTAGTGTGGGCCGCATTGCGGACGCGAATATCGTAAAACACTTCGCTCTCGTTAAAGTACCTATCGGAGATGTCCGATTGATCCATCTTGCCGATCTTGTAGAAAGGCACCTTAAAGCTGGGTGTAAAGTAGGTTTTGAGCGGATAGTTACCAAAGGTAACGATAATGCTGTGCCCGATGTCGCCGGGGCGATTGAGCCGTTGCAATTCGCTGGGATAGATGAGGGGTCTGACCTGCACCGACGTGGAGAAGTTGGTGTCGCTACTGGCACTGCCCGACGTAGACGTGGTGGCGACGGTGATATTGCCGCACAACTCGCTGTACTCTTTGCAAGTGCCCATGTCGTTGGAACCGATAAACATCTTGATGCCGCAGTTGCCCTTGACAATGTCCGCCACCGTCTCCCCGTACACGTTGTTGAGCTGGGCATAGGATTGCACGATCATGATAAACCAGATCTTACGGCTCCGCCCGACGGTGATAAACTTGTCGAACTTTTCGATCTTGGGCATATTGCCGAACTCATCCATAATAAAGTATACGTTGCGAGGAAGGGTCAAGCCTTCGGACGCGGACGCTACCTTGATGAGAGTCTTGTAGATATTGAGGATAAAGATAGCCGCCAACTTGTGCCGCGTATCCTTTTCGTCGGGGATCTTGAGGAATAGCGCCGTCGGATGATCGGCAAGCGCGGCGGACGAAAAGTCCGAACTGGACGTCAGAGCGCAAATCCCCGCGTCGTTGAACAAAGCCAACTTGTCGTACACGATCGACATATAACTCGCTCGCGTAGTGGGCGCGGCGTCGCACACCTGCTTGGACAGCGAGTACGCTTTGGACAAAGGACTACGCCCCGCAAAGTAGCCGCGCAATTCCTCGTAGTCGCGGTTGGAGTTTTGCAAGATCTTGGTCATGTTGAAGAAGTTGAACTTTTGCTTGGTCATGCCGTTGGACTCGTCGTCCGAGTCCTCCAACATCGCCAACAACACCGCCAAGGTGATGGAGCGAGCGCCCTTTTCCCACAAGGGGTCTTTGTCGTTTTCGACGGGCACCAACACGGTCACTAAGTCGTTGAGATCCTCGTACACCTCGTCGTAGATCTTTTTGCGATAGACTTTGACCGCGTCCAGCAGTCTTTGATAGTCCACGTACGCTTTGCCCTCGAACTCGTACCACTCGGAAGCGGTGGCAAACGCCTCTTCGGGCGCCGTCAATTCCAGCCCCGAGGCTTTGGCGTCGTCCGTGCGCTTGTACGCCTTGCGATGGGCTTCGCGATACGCCTCGTACGCGTCCCAAATGGGATCCAAAGGATTCCAACGATAGGACGAATAGGTGTCGCGGAGATCCACCACTTTGACGTCGTACCCCCTCTTTTTGAGATAGGCGGAGTGCATATCGAACAACTCCCCTTTGGGGTCGGTGATGACCATCGAACTGCCCGCTTTGGTCGCCGCCAACAGTTGGATCATGGGCGACACGAACGTGGTGGTCTTACCGCTACCCGTAGAGCCGATGACGATGGCGTGGCAGGGAGAGTTGAACGCCACTTGCATATCCTTGCCCTTGTCGTCCAAGGTAGCCACGACGGGGATACCGTCTTTGGTGACCTCGCCGAGGGCGCTGTATCGATAGGTCTTGAACAACTCTTTTTTCTCTTTGTCGTTCATCCAACGGGAGTTTTCGAGGTTGGTGTCGCTTACCTGTTTGAGTTTGCCGCTACCACCCACGCCCGAGCGCGCAAACACTTTGATAAAGTTGCGATTGATGACCAAGGCGTACCCCAAAAACAGACCGACGAACACGCCGAAGAGGATCATATAGAACTTCCAGGACGCCATCGCGTCGTTGAGCGAGCCGAACCAATCCACCACCTTGAAGTCGAAACCGCACTCGATCAAGGTAAACAAAAGATAACTCAACAATTCGGAGATAAACAGAATGGCGGACACCACAAAGAGGATCTCTTGCAATTTGCCTATGGCAAACTTGTGCGAAATGAGCACCGATTCGAACAGGAAAAAGGTGACGAAAAGGAACACTTCCCACTTGATGTAGTTGACGAAAGTGATATCGCCCGAAGCGTTGAGGAAAAGCCCGGTTGAGAAGAGCACGGGAATAGCGATGACGTTGCTCAAAACGAACGCCACGAGGAGCACAATCAAAAATACGTATCGTTTCTTCATCGCTTATCCCTCCGTTATCGTGAGTTTTGCGCGCATTTCATCCACTTCAAGCGTTGCGGTCGGATCGTTCGATACAATATGTGCGACGACCGTGTAAGTTCCGACTTCCGAAACGCCTGTCGTGCTG
>CAMPCZ010000020.1 GCA_946648015.1 uncultured Clostridia bacterium | reverse complement strand
ATTTCAAAACATAGCAAGAGGAGACAGACATGAGTGATAAAGTAGAAAAAATCGCGATCATCGACTTAGGGTCCAATACCGCACGCTTGGTGCTGGTCAACGTATACGAAGGCGGTTTTTTCGTCGTTTTTGACGAACTCAAGGAGACGGTTCGTTTGGGGCAGGATATGGATATAGACGGGTTCCTGCGTCCCAGTCGCATCGAGCAAACCAAAAAGACGTTGTTGATGTTCCGCCGTTTTTGCGATAGCAACGGCATCGAAAAGATATTGGCTTATGCCACCGCCGCCGTGCGCCGCGCCAAAAACCAAAAGAGTTTTTTGGAGGAAGTCAGCGTAACTTGCGGCATCAAACTCAAGGTGCTCACCAGCGAAGAAGAGGGTTTGTATACCTATACCGGCGTCATCAATTCGATGGATATCCCAAAGGGTATCATTATGGATATGGGCGGCGGTAGCACCCAATTCGTGTACTACAATCGACGCAACATTTTGGAGCAAACCACTTTGCCTTTCGGCACCGTTACCCTTACCGACCTATTCAAGGGCAGCGGGCTCAAACCCGAGGAAAAAGCCGAAAAGATAGAGGAGTTCGTGCGCGAAAGTCTTGAGACCGTGCCTTGGCTCAACAACGTAGATCCCGACGTGCGCTTTATAGGAGTTGGCGGCAGTTTCCGCAATCTTGGCAAAATCAGCCGTCGTCTCAAGCGTTATCCCTTGGATATAGCCCACAACTACGTGATCGATAGCGACGAGTTCAATCGCGTATACGACACCATCAAGGTGTTGCCCATCGACCGTACCATGAAGATCAAAGGTTTGTCTTCGGGGCGCGCCGACATTTTCCCCAGCGGTCTCAGCGTGATGAAAGCCGTTATGGATTGTGCGGGGTTCAAGTCTATCACGGTGTCGGGTTGCGGCCTGCGCGAGGGCGCCATGTTCCGCTATGCTGTGCCCTCCGTCAACGAGAAACCCATCAACGACATCTTGGGCTACAGTCTGCAAACCTTGGTCGTCTACTTCAACGAGAATCAGGAGCACGCCAAGCACGTGGCCGATCTCAGCATTCAGTTGTTCAAGCAACTCAAGGTGTTGCACAAATTGCCACGTTCCTATTTCAAGGTGTTGCGCGTCGCCGCCATTTTGCATGATTCGGGCGCCACTATCAAGTACTACGATCACCCCAAACATAGTGCCTACGTCATTCTCAACAGCAGTATCTACGGCATTTCGCAAAAAGAGATCGTCATGGCCGCCTTTGTCGCCAGTGCCCAAAAGAGGGGCGAGCCCGACGAGGAATTCGAGCGCTACAAGTGTATGCTCAGCGAGGAGGACATCTCCGCCGTGTACAAGATGGGCGTTATTCTCAAAATCGCCGAGAGTTTCGACCGCAGTATGAGCGGCTTGGTTACGGGTATCAACTGCGACGTGTTGGGCGACAGCGTCATTATGCAAACCGAATCCACCGGTGATTGCTCGCTCGAGGTGCAGGACGCCTTGACGTGCCGCAACCAGTTCAAGCGTGCCTACGGCAAAAACGTGGAGATACTCTAAGTATGAAAAAGCGCGTTCGCAGCAGTTTGATCATTGCCATATTGTGCTTGTTGGTCGGCGTCGCTCTCATTGTCATCAACTATGCGTTGGACAATACGGGTGGCAAAGGGTATAGCGGCACTATGAGCACGCTATCCGAGTATCATCGCTCGCTGTCTATGATGATCACCGCCATCGTTATGGCCGTGGCTTCGGTGATCATGATGATCATGAGCCTTCTCACCTTTGTGCGTCGCAAGCAGGCCGAGGACGAGGAACTGTTGCGCCGCATGGAAGCCGAGGCGCAAGACGAAGAAAACGATACCGTTCAACAATAACATTGAGACGCCTGCGGGCGTCTTTTTTATCCTTTACATTGTGCGCAAAAACTTTTGACATTGGGGCAAGTCCGCGCTTGGTCAGGCATACCTTATGGTATGTCGTTTCGTGAAGATATCAAACAAATCGGTATAGACGTAGCCGCAGGGGTGCACGTGTGGCGCGACGGCTGTGTGGTCGAGGGACACCGCGGCTTGCTGGAGTACGCCCCCGAGCAAATCAAGGTGCGGCGCAAAAAAGGCAGCGTCGCCATACGCGGACAGATGCTTTCCGTCGCTTGTCTTACTCGCGACGAGGTTTGGATACGCGGCCGCGTGGACACGGTGTGTTGGTATGACTAAGCGCGTAGAGGTATGCACTATATGCACCAATCGCATACTCAATGCGTTGTGCCGCGAAGGCGTGTGCGTGGACAAAGTGCGCCGCAAAGGGCGCACGTTGTCGTTTGACGTGCCTCTTTCCTCTGCCGCCGACGTGCGCCGTTGTTTGGACGATATGCGTTTGGACTACCGCATATACGACGTGGGGCTATCCGCCGTCGCCCGATTTTTGCGCCGTCGCCCCGTATTGTGGATAGGCGCCGCATTGGCGTCGCTTGCTATCATCGTCGCCTTGCAGGTGGTGTGGTCGGTGCGTATAACGTGTCCCGACTTTTTGATGCCGGCAGTGCGCCAAGTGCTCGCCGAAGAGGGAGTGTTGTCGCCCATCTTTGCCACCAAGGTGGACACCCGTCGCATCCAAAGTGCCGTCAGCACCATAGACGGGGTGGCTCTTGCCTCCGTCTACGTGAAGGGCGTGTATCTCAACGTCGACGTCAAAGAAGAATTGCCCCCTGCCGAGATCGAGCGGTATCAAGGCCCCATAGTGGCGCAATGCGATTGCGTCATCAGTCGCGTGGTGGTCGAGCGCGGCCGCGCTATGGTGCAGGCAGGGCAGAGCGTGCGCCGAGGCGACGTGCTCATAGCGCCCGAATATCTCATAGACAAAGACGCCGACGTTACGGTGCCCACCCAAGCGGTCGGCGAGGTGTACGGCTACGTTTATCCGGCTTCTACCTATCTCTACGACGAGGAGCAAGTGCAAACGGTGCCCACAGGCAACGTTTCGCGCACGGCTGTCATCGAGGTGGCAGGTCGTCGCTTCGGCGAGGGGGCGCCCAGCCCCTACGCGAGCTACCAAACCCAAGTGGACGTCATTCGGTTGGGCGGTGTAGTGCCCGTCGTCATAGAGCGCACTGTCTATATCGAAACGCGGCAAGAAACGCGATTTGCACCCTGGTTGGTGGCCAAAGAAGAAGTTTTGCAATATTGTTATAGCCAAATCGAGAGCCAAATCAAAAAAGATGTGCAAATACTGCGTAAATGGTGTATAATAGATACTATGGGCAGTATACACCGTGTGCGCGCGTATGCGGAAGTCGAGCAAATGGTAGGTGTGTACTATGATGAGGAATGAAAGTAGACACTATTCCAATGGAAATACCTACGGCTATGGCGCTTTTGGGCGCCTACGATAGCAACGCTCACACGTTTGCCAAACAGTTGGGCGTTAGTCTTACGTTGCAGGGCAATATGCTCACCGTCAGCGGCGAACCCGAGGCGGTAGAGATCGCTATGCGCGCCGTCAATGCGTTGGTGCCCATGGCCGAAGCGGGCGAGGATATTCATTCGCGCGACGTGGTCGGCGTCATCGCTTTGGCACGCGAGGGAGCGGAGCAGGATTGGTATGCCGCACGGCGCACCATTGCCATTACTTCGCGCGGCAAGCCCATTCGATGCCGCACGGCAGGACAGCATCGCTATATGCGTTTGGTGGACCAAAACGAGTTGGTTTTTTGCGTGGGCCCCGCCGGTACGGGCAAAACCTACTTGGCCGTGGCGCGCGCCGTAGCTAGCTATCGCAACAAAGAGGTGGAACGCATCATTCTCACCCGACCCGCCGTCGAAGCGGGCGAGAGACTGGGTTTTTTGCCCGGCGATATGCAGCAAAAGGTAGACCCCTATTTGCGCCCTCTCTACGACGCGCTTATCGATCTGTTGGGTCAAGACAATTTTGTGCAATATGCGTCGCGCGGCGTCATCGAGGTGGCACCGCTTGCCTATATGCGCGGCCGCACGTTGTCCAATAGTTATATCATTCTCGACGAGGCGCAAAACACTACCCGCGAGCAGATGAAAATGTTTCTCACGCGTATGGGCGAGGGCAGTCGCGTCATCGTTACGGGCGACACTACCCAAATCGACTTGCCGCGCGGGGTGGAGAGCGGTATGCTCGACGCGTTGGACGTACTGCGGTCGGTCGAGGGCGTGGGTATATGCCGCTTGGGCTCGGTGGACGTGGTGCGCCACGACCTCGTGCAGCGCATCGTCGACGCCTACGATAGTAGACAAGCCGACAAAAAGGATACAAAGGACGATCTATGAGCAAATTGAATGAAAAAAACAAAAATCTACTGATCTCATACGCTTTGGCGGTGGGCTTTTCTATCGTTATGGCCGTGTGTACCATGTGCTTGACCTATTCGGACGGCGCTTTTCTCATATCGCCGCTCGGCGCGGTCGTCATAGGGTTTTTGTACGTAGCGGTTTTTTCGGTGGCCAATGGAATTTGTGCCCTCTATCGCATCAATATGTACAAAAATATGGCTGTCATGTACATCTCCACGTTATTGTCCGTCATTACGCTCATCGTATGTATGCGCTACCTTTCGGCGGTGTTTGCGCCCCTTTTGGTGTGTAGCTTGCTTACGGTGCTGTTGGTCAACAAACGCTCGGCGTTCATCATCACCTTTGCCAACTTCACCGTGCTGTTGACGATGTGCGCAGTGCGTTGGATCTACGTCGGCATCGAGTTTTCGCCCGTCGAAATCGTCTATTTGCTCATCAAATTGGTGTCCTCTTGTGCCGTCATCGCCTTTTATCGCCCCAACTACAATCGCATCAACCTCATAGGCGAGGTCGTCGTGGCGGGGCTGATATCGGCCGTTTTGTCCTTTGCCGTGGGCGCAGTTTTTACAGTGCAAGACGTCGTTTCCAGCCTAATGGACGCCGTTTGGTATTTGGTGTCCGACGTGGCGTCGCTGCTATTGTGCTTGGTATTGTCCCCCGTTTTGGAGTGGGTGCTTCGCCTCGAAACCAACCTCAAATTGCTCGAATACATCAGTTTTGACCAACCTTTGCTCAAAGAGTTGTCCGAAAAGGCACCCGGTACATTCCATCATTCTCTTGCGGTGGGCAATTTGGCCGAGCGTTGCGCCAATGCCATTGGGGAGAACGTCAACCTTGCCAAAGCGGCGGCCTATTTCCACGACGTGGGCAAATTGCAAAGCCCCGAGTTTTTCAGCGAAAACCAGACGGACGGCTACAATCCGCACAACGATCTTACGTTTGAAAACAGCGTCAAGATCATCACCCGACACACCGAGGTGGGCTACAAAATGCTCACCGACAAGCATTTTCCCAAAATATTGGCCGACGTCGCGCGCGAGCATCACGGCGATAGCACCGTCAGCTACTTCTACATTCAGGCGCTCAATATCACCGAGGGCGAGGTGGATAGCAGTGCCTATCGCTACCCCGGCCCCAAACCTTCCAACCGCATATCCGCCATCGTGATGATAGCCGATACCGTCGAGGCGGCCACCCGCGCGCGCAAATTGACCACGCGCGAGGAATTGTATCCCCTCATCGACAAACTCATCAAGGACAAGCGTGAGTCGGGGCAATTCGACAACTGCGACATCACCATGCGCGAGTTGGCGGTCATACGCGATACGTTGGTAGAGGCGCTCATAGGCTCCAATCACAAGCGCGTCAATTATCCCACCAAAAACAGAGACAACTAAATCATATACGATACAAAGGAGAAAGTATGATCAGCACCTATATGGTATCCGCCGCCCTCAAAGAACAACTCAACAGAGCCTACTACGCCGTGCTGCGCAATTTGCAGTTGGAGGATTGGTTCGAGATAGATTTCAGCGTGGTAGGGCAGAGCACGATACGTTCGCTCAACTTGGAGCATCGCAACGTCGACAAAGTAACGGACGTGCTCAGTTTTCCCTCCGTCAATCTTACCTTTCCCATCTGTATGTGCGACTATGAGGGCGACATCAACCCCGAGACGGGCAAACTCTTTTTGGGCGACATTATGATTTGTCGCGCCAAGGTGCGTCGGCAGGCGCAAGAGTACGGCCATAGCGAACTGCGCGAGTTTGTGTATTTGGCGGTGCACGGTATGTTGCATCTCTTCGGGTTCGACCACATGACGCCGGAAGAAGAGGCGGATATGAACGAGCATCAGCGCGCCATCATGGCCGATTTGGGGATAGAAAGATGAAAATAGGTTTTTTGGCAATATTGGGCAAACCCAACGCCGGCAAGTCTACCTTGCTCAACGCCTTGGTTGGCGAAAAGGTCAGCATTGTGTCTTGGCGACCGCAAACTACACGCAACAAGATCAACGGCATCGTCAACGGCACCTACGAGGGGGAAGACTACCAGCTGGTGCTCACCGATACGCCGGGTATGCAGAATGGTAAGGACAAACTTTCCACCTATATGCGCGCCAGCGTCAACGCCGCGCAAAAAGGCTCGGACGGCGTGGTGTACGTGGTGGATGGCACCAAGCGGTTGGACGAGGACGAATTGCGCCTCATCGAGCGTATGGCCGGCACCACCGACAAGATGATAGTGGCCGTCAACAAGATGGACGAGGCGGCGCGCGAGCACTTTGTAGAAGTGTTGTCCGCGCTCAATGGAGTGAAGGCCGAAATAGTGCCGATCAGCGCGCAAAAAGGAGATAATCTCGACGTCTTGCTCAAGATCATGTTGCAGGATCTGCCGGAAGGCCAACCCTTTTTCCCCGACGATATATCCACAGACAGCACGCTTCGTTTTATGGCTGCCGAGATCGTGCGCGAAAAGGCGCTCAAATTTTTGCAGGATGAGATACCCCATGGCATCGGCGTAGAGATCGTCAAGTATCTTAGCCGCGAGGACGGCGTAGAGGAGATACACGCCGATATTATCTGCGAGCGCGATACGCACAAACCCATCATCATCGGCAAAAAAGGGGAAACGCTCAAGCGTATAGCCACTGCCGCTCGCAAAGAGATGGAAGAGATTGCCAATGCGCCCGTCTATCTCAAATTGTGGGTGAAAGTGCGCGAAGGTTGGCGCCAAAGCCTCGACACGTTGTCGCTACTGGGCTATGACATCAAGGACATCGACGACGGCGAATAGACAATAGCAAACACAAAACGAGGAGTGCGATGCACTCCTCGTTTTGTCTACTAGGGCGGGGTTATTTGAGAATATCGTCCGCTACCATCAATCCGTTGGCGCCCGCTTGCGCAAGGCCTCTGGTTACGCCCGCGCCGTCGCCGATGGCATAGATATTGGGCTTGATGGAGAAGCAGTCGTCGATAAAGCGGGGACGAATGCTATAGAATTTGGCCTCTATGCCGTAGAGCAAGGTATCGTAGTTGGCAGTGCCGGGTGCGATTTTGTCCAAAGCATAGATGGTCTCTATTATGTTGTCGAGTTGACGCTTTGGCAAGCAAAGCGACAAGTCGCCCGCCACCGCGTTGAGGGTGGGGCGTACGGTCGATTGCGCCAATCTGTGTTCGTTGGTGCGCTGGCCGCGTATCAAGTCGCCGAAGCGTTGCACTATCACGCCGCCGCCGGCCGTCATATTGGCCAATTTGCAGATATGCTTCGCATATTCTATGGGCTTGTTGAAAGGTTGGGTAAAACGCGATGTGGAAAGTATGGCAAAGTTGCTGTTTTTCGTTTTCTTGGCGGGGTCGGCGTTGGCGTGGCCGTTGACGGTCAAAATGCCGTCGTTGTTTTCTATCACCACTTCACCGCCCGAATTGAAGCAGAACGTGCGGGTAGTGTCGCCGTAGCCTTTGGTGCGATATACGATTTTTGGCTCGTAGATCTTTTGGCTGATGCCTTCCCACACGATGCGCGGCAGTTCTACGCGCACGCCGATGTCCACTTGGTTGTTGTCTACGTCCACGCCCAATTTGGCACATTGGTGGCCAAACCATTCGCTACCGCTGCGGCCGATGGCGATAATGAGTTTTTGGTATTGGTAGCAGTTGCCGTCCGAGCAAACTACTTTGTGATTGCCGTCGTCTATATCCGTTACGAGCGTGCCCAACAAAAAGTCGACTTTATCTGCCAGATAATCGTACAAAGCGCTCATCACCTTGAAGTTGCCGTCGGTGCCCAAGTGCTTGACGGTGGCTTGCAAGGCGTGCAAGTCATATTCGAGGCATTCTTTTTTGAATTCGTCGGAAGGGGAGTAGCTTTTGTCGGTAGCGCCAAAGCGGTTGAGAATATCCGCCACTTGCTCGATATAGCGCATGGTGTTGTCTTCGCCCGCTATCTCTTGCAACCAGCCGCCGTATTCGGTGGTAATGTTGAACTTGCCGTCCGAAAAAGCGCCTGCGCCGCCTACGCCTTCCATTATGGAGCATTGCTTGCATTTGAGGCAATGGTCTGCCATATTGTGCGTGAGGGGACAAATACGTTGCACCAAGCCTTTGCCGCGCTCTATGACAAGCACGCGTTTTTGACCCGACAACCGATAGGCCGCCATCAAACCGCCGATACCGGCGCCGATAATGATTACGTCGTATTGTTTCATAAAACACCTCTATTTCGTATTGCACAAAGATTATACCATACGGCAAAACAAAAAGCAACCCTTCCAAACAATCTGTGCCAAGAGCAATTTTTTTGCACGAAATCCCGTGTAAAGCCCTATTTTTGCGTAAAATGAGAGCATTTTTGGCGGCGCATGGCGGCAAAAAAGCAAAGTTTTTGAAAAAATTGTTTCAATTTTATAGAAATGTACTACATAATGGTGTATAATTATAAAAGCTTATCTGGCGCACTGCCGCGCTGCCAAGGAGAACTATGAATATTTGGAAAGAAGTCAATCCATCTCGCGTAATGCCGCAAGACTTTTTGGCGGTCATCGAGATACCCAAAGGTTGCAAAAACAAATATGAGTTGGACAAAGAGACGGGTTTTCTCATCTTGGACCGCGTACTCTATACGTCTACGCATTATCCTGCCAACTACGGGTTTATTCCCCGTACCTATGCCGATGACAAAGACCCGTTGGACGTGTTGGTCATCTGTTCCGAAAACATCGTGCCGCTCTCGCTGGTGCGTTGCTATCCCATAGGCGTTATGAGCATGACGGACGAGGGCGCGTTCGACTATAAGATCATCGCCATACCCTACGGCGACCCCACATACAATTATTGTCGCGACATAGACGATTTGCCCCACCATATCACAGACGAAATCCGTCACTTCTTCACTGTGTACAAAAACTTGGAGCACAAGGTCACTTCGGTGTTGGAGGTGATGGGGCGCGACCGTGCGCTCGAGATTATTCGGCAGTCCATCGAGATGTACCGCAACAAGTTCGAGCACTGATGCAATACGCGCAGTTCGTTGCACAACTACAAGACGTCAAGCCCGTCTACTATCTCAAGGGCGACGACTATTGGGCGGCTAAGGCGCTCAAGGATCTGTGCCTGTTGGCCGACCCCAACGAGGTGAGTGTATATACCCCGCTCGACGACTACCGCGACGCCATGTGGGCTCTCAACAGTTTTCCCATGTTCGGCGCCTTGCGCGTGGTGGTCATTCAGGACGCTCCCACCATTGCCGAGAGCGACAAAAAGGCTTTTAGCGCCTATTGCGAAGCGCCCTCTTTGGGGTCGGTATTGGTGTTCTACCGCACGGGTTGGGCCCCCAAAGGCGCGGAGGAGTGCAATTTCGACCACCTCAAGGGCGATGCACTGGTGTCCTATGTGTCCGAGGTGTGCGCGTCGCGCTCTATTCGTGCCGACC
This sequence comes from uncultured Clostridia bacterium, assembly GCA_946648015.1. Lineage (GTDB taxonomy): Bacteria > Bacillota > Clostridia > Christensenellales > CAG-1252 > RUG14300. The sequence goes on along the minus strand of CAMPCZ010000020.1, from coordinate 12,251 downwards.
GTTCCGCCATATCCCTTTTGGTCGACTATTGCGGGGAGGACGTGGCCAAGATCGAGGCCGAGTTGACCAAGTTGCAGGCCTATTTGGGCGACGCTTGCCTCGACGAAGCTGCCGTCAAAGCCGTGGTGGCACCCGACCCCAACTATCAGATCTACGCCTTTACCGACCAAGTGCTCAAGGGTAGTTACGTCGGGGCATTGCGCGTGTTGGACCACCTATCCAACGGCAACGATCAGGCCTCTTTTTTGGGGCTTATCATCAACCACTATCGCCGTGCTTTCTACGGCAAAATCAGCGGCCTTGCCCCCGCCGAATTGGGCAAGTTGTTGGGCAATGCCAAACCCTACGTCATCACCAAAGCCGTGGAATCCGTGCGCCGCTATAGCGCGGTGTCCCTCATGGGCTTGTTGCAAAAACTCTATCGCTTGGAGTACGACTTCAAGAGTGGGCGAATGGGCGCGGAGGAGGCGTTGCAGTTGGCCATTGCCGAGGCCATCGAAAGGAGGAACGTTTGATCGACAAATTGCAAAAATTGCCCGTGTGGGCCTATACGCTGGTGCTTATGGCGGCGTGTTGCTTGTCCGCTCTATTTACCGCCAACCTCTATCGTGGACTACTGGCCGCCTACGGTCTGACAAACGCGGGTAGCGTGGTGTTGTACGTCCTACTGATGGGCGTTATTTCGGGCGGTATCATGCGCCTTTTTGTCCGCGTCGTCTACAGCGTGGGCGACCGCATCTTTTTCGGCTTGACGCGCTCAGTGCCCGACTACAACTTGCGTCGCTTACCCGTCGCCTACAATAATTTTGTCAAAATCGCTTTGTTTTGGCTTATCGTCGCCGAATTGGCGGAGGCGCTGTTTATGAGCCTACTCATGTACGTGTACCCCGTGGGCTACTATCTGTGGCGTTTTTTGTCCTCGGTAGTGCTGTTGGTGTGCATCGGCGCGGCGTATTTCACCATCAACAAGGCCTACGTGCCCACTTGGCAAAGCGGAAAATGTTTCATCGGTTTGGCCATACCTACCGTGGTTCTTTTTGCGCTGTCTATGGTGTTGTGAGGTGTATATGAAACGTAGAGCATTTTCCCTTTTGATCGTCATCACCCTCCTTTCCGTCGTCTGCGTGACGTCCGTGTTCGCACCCGTCGCTGCGGCCGAGGGCGTTACCTCATCGTTTGCCGGCGTAGCCTATACCGAGTTTGAAAGTTTTGCGTCCCAGTTTGCCGACCGCACGGTCGGCACCGAGTTCGAGCTTGCCGCCGCCAATTGGTTGGCGCAACGGCTGTCCGCCATGGGATTGGTGGGCAAAGACGGCGGCCAAGCGGCCAATATGATCGTTCCCTTTGATTTTACCTACCAACAGGCGGACGGTTACTACAGCACGGTGGAAGTCAAGCATTCTTCCTCCAACGTGGTGGCCTATTTGCGTTCGACCGCAGCTAACGCGCCCCTATTGGTGTTGGCTGCGCCCTATAGCAACGAGTTGACCTACACCATCGAGGGTAGTGCGGTAGGCGTCGAAGACGCGGCTTATGCCGCGTCGTCGGTGGGTTGCTTGTTGGCGGTGGCAGCCAGATTGACTTCGTCCACTCGTATGGCGTTGCCCTACGACGTAGCCTTCGCTTTTATGGGGGCGGAGTACTTCAATATGGCGGGCACGTCTTCTTTTCTCCAAACCAACGTGCAGCCCTTGCTGGGCGCCGTCTATCTCAGCCAAGTAGGCGTGGGGGACGACCTTAACGTCTACTATGACGAGGTGAAACGCACGCACGCCGCCTATGTGGACGATATCATCGGCCGCTATGGCATGGCCATACAAGGCAGACCCTTTGACCCCGGCTATTCGGTACAGGTGTACGGCGGCGATTTGCCCTATGCGCACGTAGGCATTGCGGGTGGCAACTATTTGTTTATGCAGGCAGGCGTACCCTCTGTGCACCTTTTCGGCTACCATTGGCAAGGCGCCGCTTCTTGCGAGAGCACTACGCACGCGGATATCGTGTACACTACCGACGATACCTATGCCAAATTCGTGCAACTCTATGGTCGCGAGGCCATCAGCAATAGGCTCGACTTGTGCGCCGACTTGGTGAGCATCGTGGCTATGAACGGCGCCGATACGCAGGCGGCTTTTGCCAAAGCGCAGACGGACGCAGGCTACCAAGGCCTCGTCAGCGACGCTGCCTATTATGCATTGCGTTGGTCGGTGGTGGGGCTTGCCGTGGTGTTGGCTGTGGTGGTTGCCGTGCTATTGGTGCGCCGCTCGCGCGCCGCGGGTACGCCCGATTTTTCGGTCAACAGCGAATTTATCAACGGGCGCCAAGAGGCACGGGACGACGTTTTCGGTGAGTCCGCTCCCATCGAGGGCGAGAGCGGCTCGGGGGACGAGGAATCCGATAAAGAGGAAAACAAGGGCAATACACCGCCCGATACCAACGATATTTTTGGGGAGTTTTAGGCTATGAACTATTTTCAAAACTTTATGGACAACTTTGGACTGAGCTTTATTGCGGACGCCGCTATTTGCGCTTTTGTGCTGGTGTTTTTCACCGTCATCATTGCCAAAAAACGCAACTACTTGGTGCTGGTACTGTTCTACCTTTATATCGGCGCATTTGCCGCGGTCGCATTCTTCTGTGCCAAAACCGAGGGTCGTATGTTCTACGTGGCCACTGCCGTCATGCGCTATTTTACGGTGTTTTTATCCATCATGTTTTGCGTGGTCTATCAGTCCGACCTCAAAAACTTGTTTAGCCGTTTGCACACCAAAAACGACGACGTGCGCTACGCTGCCCACGGCAACAGCGAGGACGATTTGATGGTGGCCGTTGGCGAAATCGTCAAAGCCACGCAAGAGTTGAGCAAAAACGATACCGGCGCCTTGATCATCGTGTGCGCCGGCTCGGTGCCCGTCAACGTGGTCGAAACGGGTACTCGCCTCAACTGTCTGGTGTCCTCTGCCGTGTTGGAGAGCATCTTCAACACCAAGTCGCCTTTGCACGACGGCGCCGTCATCATCAAGGACAACACTATATTGGCCGCCGGTTGCTTCTTGCCCCTCACCCAGCGCGACGATCTCAGCCGCGACTTGGGCACGCGCCATCGCGCCGCCATCGGCATTGCCGAGGAAGCCCCCGTATTGTCCATCGTAGTCAGCGAGGAGAGCGGCATAGTCAGCGTTGTCAAGAATAAAGGTGAGATCAAGCGCTATATGACCAGCGAGCGTTTGTCCGAGGAGATAGAGCACGCATACGGCATCACTTTTTTGGGTGGCAGCAAGCACCAGCATCATTAGTCTGCGCGTCCGTAGCCACACGGAGCTACGCGTTTCTTCGGACGACAACCTGCGCTATGCGCAGGTTTTTGTTTTGCATATCGTGCGTGCCCACGAACATACTAAGGCTATGGTACGGTTTGGCTACGTTGTGTGTATGGCGCTTTGCGTCGTCGTTTTGTTGCTTGCGCCCATTCGCGTGGGCGTCTTCGGCGCGTTTTCGCTTTTCGATGCGCAGTTGGGGGTGCGCGTGCGCCTATTCGGGGTGCCCGTCAGGCGTATTTGGGCCGAGCCGCTACGCCGCGTCGTATTGCGCAACGGGCGGCCGTACCATTCCTCCCGCGCCCGCAAAGGCAAGGCTATCGATCACAGTAGGTACGTTTCGCTACTGCGGGCCGCTTTGCCTTGCGTGCGCTATTCGATAGACGCGTCTATTTTGTTGGGCACTTGGGACGAGGCCCATCTGTGGTTGCCCTTGGCACTTTGCCGTTTGCCTATGCCGCCGCACGTGCATATCAGCGCATACGGCGCAAGCGAGCAGGTATGTAAGGGCGTTTTCAAAGTCAAATTGTCTTTTTGCTTGTGGGACGTCTTGCGCGTCGCGGTCCGTTACGGTAGTTTGCGCCGTACATAGGGGGTATATATGGAAGATCTGATTACGCAAACCTTGTCCTCTCTGCGGTCAATGGTCGATTCGGATACCGTCATCGGGCGGGCTATCACCGCGCCCGATCGCACTGTGGTGGTGCCCGTGTCGCGTGTATCGGTGGGGTTGCTCACGGGTTCGGGCGATTATGGGCAGGACAAAAAGCAAAACGCACACAAAGCGGGCGGCGGCGGAGCGGGCGGCAGCGTCAACCCCGTCGGTTTTTTGGTGATGAGCGATATGGGGGTGCGCTTCGTTCCCATAGACAAAGAGGAGAATCAAAACAAATGGCTCAATCTACTCACATCGGCTATCGACGTATTCAAAAAGGAATAGGCTGCGTCGTGTGCTTGATCCTATTCGTCTGTGCGCTGGTCTCGGCGGCACCCGTAGCCAAAGCCGACGTTGTGCAGGCCGCGGCCGGCACGTCGGCCGCCGTCGTCATGGAGGCCACTACGGGGCGAGTGCTGTACCAAAACAACGCCTACGTGCCCAAGCCTATGGCCAGCACCACCAAGATCCTTACGGCCATCACGGCAATTGAGCATCTTGCCTTCGACAAAACGGTGTCCATCTCTCCGCAAGCGGCCGGCATAGAGGGTTCCTCTATCTATCTCAAAGCAGGGGAGCAATGGCGGGTGGAAGATTTGCTCTATGGTTTGATGCTTCGCTCGGGCAACGACGCCGCTTGCCAGCTGGCATTGTCTACCGCCGGCAGTATACAGGCGTTTGCCGCACTGATGAACGACACCGCCTATCGCGCAGGCGCATATCGGTCGCATTTTTGCAATCCGCACGGCTTGCACGAGGATAACCACTATACCACCGCGTACGATTTGGCGTGTATCACCGCCTACAGTATGCGCAACCCGCTTTTTTGCCAAATCGTAGCCACCCGTACGCATCGCTATTCGGTCGGTGGCGAGCAGCGCGTGTTCGTCAACAAAAACAAGATGCTCCAAGGCTACGAGGGCGCCATCGGCGTCAAAACGGGCTATACCAAGGTGGCGGGGCGTTGCTTGGTAACGGCCGCAGAGCGCGACGGGATGCGCCTTATTGCGGTGGTGCTCAACGAGTATGATATGTGGTATCGCTCGGCCGAATTGCTCGATAATGCGTTTGCCGAGTATACACTACGCGACGTATGGACGGCGGGCGACGTCAAAACGGCTACTCTGCGTGGCAAACCTACGCCCGTAACCGTGCGCCGCACCTACCGCTATCCGCTGAGCGCTGCCGAGATGGATCGGCTGCAGTACGACTTTAGCCTTTCGGGGCGTCGCAGCAACGACCCGTGCTTGGGCGAGGTGGTGGTGCGGCTGGACAACCGCGTGCTGTTTCGCGACAAGGTGTATTTGAGCCTATGACCCATAGGCGACGTCCTCGGTGGGGTACACCTCGCCGCAAGGTAGATGCTTGCTACTGCGTGCAGGATAATGATACGGCGACGTTTCGCCCCATACAAACAGCAAAGAATGCGCCTATTGGCGCATTTTTTTTGCAAGATAGCGGAGAGCGCAAAATGCTGTCGGGGCACTCGAAATAGGCGGTGTATGCAGCGAAAAGGCATCGTGCGGGCGGTAGTTTTTTGAAAAAGCGGTATTGACATCGCATATTTTGTATGATAAAATATTTTTAATAAAACATAAGGAGTATTTGTTATGGCGGATTACAGCAAATTCATTTATCCCGAAAGACGTTCGGTCGCCACGCCCGACAGCCTTGTCAATCCCGACGGAACAGCCGTTTTCGGCACCTTTGACAAAGAGTTCAAGCAGATGGATCTGGTCAAACTCAACAAGCCCACCCAAGCCCCCAATTGCATGAACAAGCTCAAACTCACGTTGTGGGAGGCCGTCGAGGTCAACCTCAAAGACGGCGTGTTGTTGCTTGCCGTCAGCGATATGGCTTTGTTTGGCGTTACGTTGGTGTTGTTCTACGACAAGAACGAGCGCAAAGTGCACGTATGGTCGCTCAAACAGAGTTCCAAAGAGACCATCATCGCGCCCAATTTGCTCAATGGCGCCGAGTGCAAGGCCTATACCAAGTCTTCTCATGCCAGATACGTCAACGACTTTCAGGACGGCTTGGCTACGGTCGAGGGGCACGCCGAGTCCGACGAAGAGGGCAAAGTGGAATTCGACTTCAAGTTGGAGCGTGTTTCGTTGCCCTGCGTGGTGAGCATTCCTTTTGGCAAAAATCGACCTCTTTATTCGCAAAAAGATATGTTCAAGGTGTCGGGCAAACTTGTCTACAACGGCAAGGAGTATGCGGCCGACGCCAATACTTGCGCCGTCATCGACGATCACCGCGGCTTCTATCCCCGCCACGCCCACTACGATTGGGTCAGCACCATGGGGCGTTCGGTCAGCGGCCAAGAGAAATATTTTGGCTTCAACCTCACCCGCAACCAGTCCATCGACCAAGACCGCTACAATGAAAATATCATTTGGACGGAGGGCGCCACGTCTTTGCTTACGCCCGTTGTATTTGAACGTAGTATTCCCACGCTCAAGTACCACAAGCTCAAACGCAAAGGCGAAAATCCCGACAACGTTTGGACTGTCAAGGACGAGCATGGCATGGTCGACCTCAAGTTCCACGTGTACGATACCTTCGGTATGATCACCCACGCCAAACCCATCGTCAATATCGACTACTTTGTAGCCTTTGGCGAGCTGGAGGGCTATATGATGGGCGAGGACGGCACCAAATACGTGTTGGACGGCTTGATGGGCATCGGCGAAGACAAAACCATTATGCTCTAAGAGGCTTTTTCGGGGGACTGCGGTCCCCCGTTTTTTGTTTGTAGCTTTCTTTGCCATTGCCATTGTCTTAGGTCAAATGGCGTATTTTTTTTGATTCGTTGACACCTTGTGCCGCGCTTGGTATAATATCTAATATGAATATCATCGACTATGCCAATCTACAAGATGTTTCTTTTTCCCAAAGGCCCTTTGGCGAGGTGGATAGTTTGCTTTTGTCCCAATTGGCCTATCTACACTTGGAATCGTTTGCGGGCGTGCACCTTGCCGACCTCTACGATATGTTGCAGGGCAAGGTTGAAGACGTTGCGCCCGCTCACGTCGAGGAAACGCGCGCGCTATTGCTCGCCCTTGGCCGTTCGCCACGCTTGGGTGCCGTGCGCATAGAGGAGCAGCGCACCACGTTTGACCCCGCCACCAGTTGCCAATATAGCGCCACCTTGTTTTGGCTGGGCGACGCATACTACTTGGCTTGCCGCGGTACGGATGGTACGTTGGTAGGGTGGAAGGAAAATCTCGACCTTATGTACAAAGAGGACACCGCCGCCCAAGAGCATGCCGTGGGCTGGCTCAATCAGTTGCATTCGGGGCGCCTTATTGTGGGCGGCCATTCCAAAGGCGGCAATTTGGCGTTGTATGCGGCCGCTTTTTGCGACCCCGAGGTGCAGTCGCGCATCCTTGCCGTATATGATCACGACGGCCCGGGGTTTATGCCCAGCGTATGTAGCCGTCCGGGGTATAGCGCCATCGTTCGACGGGTGCACAAGACGGTACCCGAAATGTGCGTATTCGGGCATATTTTGGTGGACGAGATCCCCTATACCGTTATCAAGGCCGACGGCAACAATATCTATCAGCATTTTCCCTTCAATTGGCAAGTCAATCCCGATGGTACCTTCGTTTTGGGCAAGGGGCTTACCGTGCGTTCGCAAATCGTGCGAGAGATATGCGACGCCATCGTGCCCGCCATGACGATGGAGGAACGCCGCGCTTTTGTATCCACTGTATACGAGTCGTTGCGCTCGGCCGACGTGCAGCGCGTGGGCGATATCGCCTCGGTGCACACCATAGCCAAAGCATTGCAGTACAACCGCAATCAATCCAAGGACGTGCGCGACAAAGTGTCTAGGTGCGTGCATCTCTTTTTGTCCGTCGCCTGGGATAGTAGCGTCGACGTTACCGAGGAATACATAGGCGCTACCCTCAACGAATGGCGCGCCAAGCGACAGGAGAAAAAAGCGCGCGCCGAAGAGAAAGGCGTACGCCGCACCGCAGGCAAACGGTCGGTGTCAACCAATGCAAAATTGCCCGAAGTGTCCGTTGACGTTACCGATGACGATACGCAATAGGGCAAAGGAGAGGGTGTGAGCATACTCAAAAAATGTTTTAGTTCGTTGGTGCGCGTAGGCGCCAATATCTTTCAGGGCAACGGACTGTCACAGGATAGCAACTTCGTCGAGGGCGACGCCCCCGTCGCGGTGAATGCCGCCGACGTGTTGCGCCGTTCTGCCGCCGAGGGCATTGTGATGTTGGCCAACGACGGCACGCTGCCTCTTGCCGCCGACAACCGCGTGGCCATATTCGGCCGCCATCAATACGATTGGTTTTACGTGGGCTTCGGTTCGGGTGGCGACGTCAATGCCCCCTACCGTGTCAATTTGCTATCGGCCGCCGAGGGGCGACTGGCCTTCGACGAGGCGCTTGCGGCACGATATCGCCGCTATTGCACGTCGGCGTTCCATTCGGCAGACGAAGGGTGGTGGGGCGCTTGGCCTCGCTCCTATCCCGAAATGCCCCTTGCCGAGGACGAAATAGCCGAATATGCCCGTCAAAACGAGGTGGCCGTGTACGTGCTGGGTCGCTCGGCAGGCGAGGATAGAGAAAACGTACTCAAAGAGGGCGCGTACTATCTCACGGGCAAAGAGCGCGCTATCATGCACAGTATTCGTCGCCGGTTTGCCAAGATGGTGGTGGTGCTCGACGTCGGCAACGTCATAGATATGGCTTGGGTCGAAGAAATACGCCCCAACGGCCTATTGCTTGCCTATTTTGGCGGGCAAGAGAGCGGCAACGCCTTGGTGGACGTGTTGACGGGCGCTGTCAATCCGTCGGGCAAACTGACCGATACCATAGCGCGCAGTTACACCGACTATCCCTCGCAGTGCTTTGGCAACAAAGCCTACAACGAATACCGCGAGGATATATACGTAGGCTACCGTTATTTCGAGACGTTTGCGCCACAGCGCGTCCTCTATCCCTTTGGTTTTGGGCTGAGTTATACCCAATTCGACTACGACGTAGTGGAGGCTTCGGCCGATGCCGATGGCGCTACCGTGCGCGTATGCGTACGCAACGTGGGCAACTGTGCCGGCAAAGAGGTAATGCAACTCTACCTCGAGCCGCCGCAGGGTGCGTTGGGCAAAAGCAAGCGCTCGTTGGTCGCCTTTGCCAAAACGCCTTTGCTTGCCGCAGGCGAAAGCGCCACGTTGACATTGTCATGCACGGGGTACGCCATGGCTTCCTTCGACGACGCGGGGCTTACGGGCTACGCCGATAGCTACGTGCTGGAGGGTGGCACGTACCGCTTGTGGGTGGGTACCGACGTGCGCTCTTTGGTAGAGGCCGTGGCGTTTGCCTTGCCCCACACCGTATGCTTGCAAACGTTGCGATCCATCTGTCGCCTTTCCGCCCCCTTCGACCGTTTGGTCGCCAAGGAGCAGGGCGGGCGCGTCGTACCTGCCTATGCCGCGGTGCCGCAAGGCGCAGACGATTTGCGCGAGCGCATTTTGGCGGAGTTGCCACCCGAGGTGGAGCGCGACGAGCGCCACATATTGTGGCAAGACGTATTGGACGGCAAGGCAACTATCGAGCAATTTGTGCGTTGTCTCGATCTCGACGAACTCGAGGCGCTTACCCGTGGTTTTGGCAATATGCACACGCCTTTGGGCGTCGCGGGCAACGGCGGATCGGTCGGTGGCATCACGCCCGAGTTGCGCTTGCGCGGTGTGCCGCCCATTATCATGAGCGACGGCCCCAGCGGCCTGCGCGTGCGGCGCTATTGCAATTTGGTGCCATCGGGCGTTTGCATTGCCGCCTCTTGGAACCCCGCGCTCACGCGGTCGGTGTTTGCCGCCGTCGGCGAAGAAATGCTACTTCTTGGCGTGCACGTCTTGTTGGCCCCGGGTATGAATATACGGCGCAATCCCCTTTGCGGGCGCAACTTCGAGTATTTGAGCGAAGATCCCGTGGTGTCGGGCGTTATGGCCGCCGCTGTGGTAGAGGGGGTACAAAGCAAGGGTGTGGCGGCTTGCGTCAAGCACTTTTGTTGCAACAATCAGGAGACCAATCGCAACCGAAACGACAGCCGATTGTCTGCGCGCGCCCTACGCGAGATCTATCTCAAGGGGTTCGAGATCTGCATATCCTTGTCCGACCCGTGGACGTTGATGACCGCATACAATTTGGTCAACGGCGTGTGGTGTCACTACAACTACGACCTTGCCACCACGGTGTTGCGCCGCGAGTGGGGCTACCAAGGCCTTATCATGACCGATTGGTGGATGCAGCACGACAATAGCCACGAATTCCCCGCCTTGCGCGACAATGCCTACCGTGTTCGCGCGGGTGTAGACGTATTTATGCCCGGCAGTTTCAATCGAGTGGTGCGCGAATATCGCCCCGAGGATAGTTTGTTGGCCACCGTCGGCCAAGAGGAAGGCTTGCGCCGCGCCGAAATCGAGCGGTCGGCCTTGGCTACCTTGCGCCTTGCAATGCGCCTCGCCGACAAATTGACCATGCCCCGATAGTTGCAATTTTATTCTCCGTCGCATATACTGTCGTGTGATATTCGATGGAGTTTATACTGCGCTCATCACACCGTTTGCCCACGGCAAGGTAGACCACGAGGCCCTCGCCGCTCTTTGTCTTCGGGTATTGCCCCATTCGGCTGGGTTGGTCGTGTTGGGCACTACCGGCGAGCCATGCGCGCTTCGCGACCGCGAAAAGTTGGATGTGGTACGCACGGTGCGCTCGGTATGCGGCAAGCCTATCGTAGTGGGCGTTACGGGCAACGATACCGCTACGGTGCAAAGGCGCGCTGTACAATGGCAACGCGAGGGTGCTTCGGCGCTTTTGCTCGTTACGCCCTACTACAATCGCTGCTCGCAAGAGGGGTTGTTGGCGCACTACGCCGCCGTCTGTCGCGCCGTGGATATACCGGTCGTCGTCTACAACGTGCCCGCGCGCACAGGCGTCAACATTGCTCCCGATACCCTTGCGCGCATATTGTCGTTGCCCCACGTCGAGGCCGTCAAAGAGGCCAATGCCGACCCCCGCCAAATCGTGCAATACGCTACTATTTGCCACCAAATGGGCAAAACTCTGCTTTGCGGCGAGGACGTCTTATTGCCCCTTTTCCGCGCCGCAGGCGCAAGGGGCGTCATATCGGCCGCGGCTAATGCCATTCCCTCGGTGATGGCCGAAGGTATGCGTGTGCCCATGACGGACGCCGTGCGTTGGCTTTGCCGCTACGGCGCATTGCTCGACGTGCTATTTGCGGAGGTCAATCCCATTTGCGTCAAGCAGGCTTGCTACCACTTGGGGCTTGTGCGCAACGAATTGCGTTTGCCGCTTACGCCTGCATATTACCCACGCATACCCACTCTTTTGCAAGAGGCGGGTTTTGCCATTATCAATCAATAAGAGTACACTAAAAATTTGCAGTTGCTATTGACCTCGGCGCGGTTGTCGAGTATACTATGCTTAGTACACTATGTTCGTGCGCATCTTTTTGCGTATGTGTGGAGGCAATATGGCAAACAAGCCCGACAATCAAGAAGAATATGCGGTGGACACACCCGACGTAGAGGGTGCCGATAGCGGTTGGGACGATTGGGACGACGTCGCCGATTTCGATGTGGACGTGCCCTCAGCGCCCAAGGAGCAAGGCCAAGACGAGGCTTCCGATGCCCCCGAGGCTGCGGCCGATACCCAGCCTATATCTTCTGCCGCTCTCGATGCCGAGGCGGAGCCCGCGCCGCAAGCGGCTTCTTCCGATGTGCCCGAGGCAGCCCAAGGTGCCGAGGTTTTCGATGTAGACGTGGTGGACGAGGATTGGGGCGACGAGGATTGGGGCGCCGAAGAGGAGTCCGAGCCCGAAACGCCCGAAACGGTGGAATCTATGCAGGCCCAACTCGACGCTTCTTTGCAGGCGGAGGAAAACGCGCCCGAAGAAGTAGAGGAAACTCCCGTTGCCGAAGAAGAACCCGTCGGCGAATTGGAAGTGGACGAGGAGGAGCTCAAGCAGTATTTGCCACCCGAACCCACCCCCGCCGAGGAACCCGCCCCCGTCGAGGAAGAAGCGAGCGAGCCGTCTTCCGAGGAACAAGAGGCCGCCTTGGACGCGGCGTTGGCCGAGCCCGAACAGCAAAAGAGCGAGGAGGAGATCCGTCGGGAGCAAGAGGAGTTGGAGGCCTATCGTAGCGCGATGGGCGAGAGCAATGCCGAGCTCGCCGACGTCAGCGAGTACCGCACGTTCCGCAAAAAGACCAAGACAGAAAGGAAGAC